>CAMTFT010000175.1 GCA_947071365.1 uncultured bacterium
ACACCTATTAAGTCGTCGGCAGCGTCAGATGTGTATAAGAGACAGGCCCTACTCGAACCGCACGATCTCTCTGCGCAGCCTTTTTATAATTCTCTTTTCCAGACGGGAGATATAAGACTGGGATATCCCGAGCAGATCGGCCACCTCCTTCTGGGTCTTTTCTTCTCCGTCCTTCGTGTCGATTCCAAATCGGAGCTGCACGATAGTGCGTTCCCGCTCCGACAACCGCCCGATTGCCTTAAGAAGAAGATTCCGCTCCGCCTCCGACTCCATATCCTTATAGATCACATCCTCGTCCGTGCCGAGAATGTCAGAAAGCAGAAGTTCGTTTCCATCCCAGTCCACGTTCAGAGGCTCATCAATGGAGACCTCCATCTTCGTCTTGCTGTTTCTCCGAAGATACATCAATATCTCATTTTCAATACAGCGGGAAGCGTATGTCGCCAGCTTGATCTTTTTTTCCGGATTGAAGGTATTAATGGCCTTGATCAGCCCGATCGTTCCGATCGAGATCAGATCCTCCACGCCAACTCCCGTATTATCGAACTTTTTTGCTATGTACACCACAAGCCGCAGATTGTGTTCGATCAGCTCGCTCTTTGCCTTCGCATCCCCCTCTTTTCCCAGCATGGCAAGAAACTCCTGCTCCTCCTCTGAGGAAAGCGGCGCAGGCAGCACCTCCGTTCCTCCTATATAATGGGTATCCCCCGGTCTCCTGAAAATAATATCTCCAAATCCTGCCGCCATCCTGAACTGAAAACGCTGCGGCACAGCAATTTTTACAATCATTTCATTCTCCTCCTTCTATTTTTCCCGGTGCTGCATGCTGTGGGTGAAGAATCATCTGATACTGCCCTCCGGCGCTGATGCTTCCGTTGTAAAGCGCCAGCACGGGCCTTGATACGACTGCTCTCCTGTCACCCTTTCCCACGGTCATCCGGTCAATCGACACACCCCTCATCCATCCTTTGTCCTTTCCAAGACTGTGGTACGGAATCAGATAAAAGCCGCGCCGCGCCTCCCATCCGTCTCCCAACAGCCTTCTGACCACAGCCTCTTCAATAATACTTACCGGCTGACCCGTTAAAGGCTCTGTCAATTGATTTCCCGTATCGATCATTCCACAGACCGACATCGTTTTCTCCAGAAAAGTAAGCTCCACCTCTACAGTTCGCTCCAGCCTCAGCCTTTGCTTTTCACGATATGCACCCGCCGCTTCCAGCAAAAACGATGTCAAAACGGTTCCCGCCGCAAAGGGCAGCCCCCACAGCCCCAGCAGCGCCTCCAGCGCACCGCCAAAGCAGACTGCCGAAAACAGCAGCGAAAGAAGTCCGTTTATCATATCCCTCCATGCTCTTCCCGCAAACAAAAGAGCGCCGGAAAGCAGAAGGCCGGAAAAATACCACCAGGGCGCACCGGCACATACGGCCATCGTCATCACCGCCGTGTTGGCAAGGCTGGCAGATGCGATCCGTTTCCAGGATATATCCGCCCGGCTGACCTTCACCGTCAGACGGATCAACAGGTATCCCGTCAGCAGATGTTCCACGAAAAACTGGTCTATGTAAAATTCATAATACACAAAACACCCCCTGCGGCAGCAACTGGTATCAGTATACTCTACAGGGGGTGTTCATTTTGTCAAAACGAGGCAGGATTTTGCTTTTTTTCATCGACATTATTCGATTTTCATAGCCGGAAGAAGGCGTGCAACCGCCTCCGCTTCCATCTGTCCCGGTGCGGAAGCCCGGCCGGCAGTCGCGAAGGTGACAGCGGAGCCTGTCAGAGAACCGGCCAGACGGCTGATACCTCCCAGGCTGCCCATCGACATTGTAATAAACGGACGGTCTGCGCAGCTTTTTTTCATTTCCAGGCTCGCCTCCAAAAGTGTCATCACATCCGCTTCCGACTGCGGCATCACTGCCGCCTTGCTGATATCAGCGCCGCAGCTCTGCATCCGGCATAAGATATCCGTAATCTCACGCTTCGACGGTGTACCGGAAAAATCATGAAAGGAGCCGATCACCAAAACGCCGTGTCCATGCAGCTTCTTTACAAGAGAACAAAAAAGCTGTTCGCCCCGGTTCATCTCCACATCCACTAGATCCGCCAGACCCGTGGCGGCTGCCGACACATTCAGACGCTCGTACTCTTCCAGAGAGATGCTACGCTCTCCGCCCTCCTCCTTTGTCCGAAAGGTAAACAGAAGCGGCAGCTCTCTCAGTGCGCCACGAAGGAACTTCAGCGCCTGCGCAAGCCACTCTTCGTCGTCGGTCTCTTCAAAAAAATCAGCTCTCCACTCTGCCATATCACAGGGCACATCAAGAAGCTTCTGCACCTGTTCCTCCAGCTCCTTCCTGTTTCCGGCTGTGATCGGAACGCAGATCTTCGGCGTGCCGTCTCCCAATACTGTGTTTCGAACCGTTACTGTCTGTATTCTTTCCATAGCTCTATCTGTCTCTCCTTCTGTAATGTGTGCTCACGCGTCACTTCTTACCGCCCACCGCATTTTCGTCGAGCGCGCTCTGGGATTCCTGGCGCATTCCTCCGCTGACGGGCGGATCACTTCCTCTGATATCTCGCAGTAAAGCCCCTGCTTTTTCCCGTCCTTAAAGAACCTTTTTACCAGCCGGTCCTCCCCGGAGTGGAAGGTCAGTATAGCGACTCTTCCGCCCGGCGCCAGCACACCGGGAAGTTTCTCGAGAAAGCTGTATAATACCTCAAACTCATTATTCACATCGATGCGCAGCGCCTGAAAGCATCTCTGACAGGATTTTTTCACGGCTTCCTTCCGCTCCTTCTCCGGAATAAAAGAAAGTGCGCGCTCTATTGCTTCCTTCAGTTGTATCGTCGTCTCAATATACTCCCTTTTCCGGTTCCTTCGCACAACTTCCCTGGCGATCTCCTGTGCATACGGCTCATCACTATTCTCCTCAAACATCCCGGCAAGCTCCTCTACGGAGATATCTCTGAGCCGTTCTGATGCGGAAATGCCCTTCTCGGGATTTAGCCGCAGGTCGAGAGGCCCCTCAAATTTGTACGTAAATCCCCGCTCAGGATTGTCTATCTGCATAGAGGAAACACCCAGGTCAGCCAGCACAAAATCAAACTTCCCGGCCTCAGCGGAAACAAGATCGATATCTGCAAAATTTATCTGCCGGATGGTCAGGATATCCTCTCCAAAGCCCCTCTCCTCCAGCCGCTTTTTCGTCTTCTTTATCTCGATCGGGTCTACATCCAGGGCGTACATGTGTCCCTGTCCTCTCAGGCATTTCAGCATCTCTGTCGTGTGTCCGCCGTATCCCAAAGTAGCGTCCAGTCCCTTTTGTCCCGGCTGAATCTGCAGAAAATCAAGGATCTCCTTCACACAGATGGAGATATGCATACCGGCCGGCGTGCTGCCCTTACGAATGACCTTCTCAACCGTGTCACCGTATTTTTCCGGATTCTGCTCCTTGTATTTTTCCTGAAATGTCCTGGGATGTGTCCCGCTGTACCGCACACGTCTCTTGTGGACTGTTGTCTGCTGTGTCCCGTTGATTTCCAGCGAAATCTCATCTCCCGCCGCGCATTTTCCGCGCTCTGTCATCCGCGGTGTTTTCTCATCGTTTTCCACTCGATTATCCTCCCATAACATCGGTTTCGTTAAACTCGCAAACACTTCGCTTTTTGCTCATTAAAAAATTGGCGCATCACGCCTTTTTATATCACAAAACAGGCCGTGAGATATTCCCACGGCCTTATTCTTATCTGTTGTCTGCCTTCCGGCGCTTTCGTGTATCGTAATACCTGCAAAACAGATACGTACGCTTAGTTTCTTCTCAGGAAATCCGGAATCTGGATATCCTTCTCCTGTACCTTGCTCTCCGGCATACGCATGGTGTTAAGCTGCGGTGCGCGAAGCGGTGTCGTCGGAGTGCGTGAGAAAGAAGCTGCAGATGATGGTGCGCTTTCCTTTCTTGCGAAGTTGAACTCCGGTACGCTTCTCTTCTTCGGCTGCTCTTTGACTGCACTCTTATCATCCAATCCGGTAGCGATGACAGTTACGCTTGCTTCGTCCGCGTATGTATCATCGAACAGAGCACCAAAGATGATATTTGCGTTTTCGCCGGCCATCTCCTGAACGTAGCTTGCCGCATCGTTCGCGTCGATAAGGGAGATATCACCGGAAATATTGATGATGACGTGGGATGCACCCTCGATCGTCGTCTCAAGCAGCGGGCTGGAAACTGCCTGCTTCACTGCTTCGAGAGCCTTGTCGTCACCCTTTGCCTGGCCGATACCGATATGGGCAATACCCTTGTCGATCATGACGGTCTGGACATCCGCGAAGTCGAGGTTGATCAGGGCCGGCAGATTGATCAGGTCTGTGATGCCCTGAACTGCCTGCTGCAATACCTCGTCTGCCTTCTTCAGAGACTCCGGCATCGTTGTCCTGCGGTCCACGATCTCCAGAAGCTTGTCATTCGGAATGACGATCAGTGTATCTACATTGGCCTTCAACCGCTCGATACCTGACATGGCATTATTCATACGTGTCTTGCCTTCAAAACGGAAGGGCTTCGTCACAACGCCTACGGTCAGAATGCCCATCTCCTTTGCGATCCCCGCAACGACAGGAGCTGCACCCGTTCCTGTACCGCCGCCCATACCGCAGGTAACGAATACCATATCTGCGCCCTGGACTGCCTGGCGGATCTCCTCAGCGCTCTCCTCAGCGGCCTGCTGGCCTACCTCCGGCTTCGCGCCTGCTCCAAGTCCCTTTGTAACCTTCTCACCGATCTGGATCGTAGTCGGTGCCTTGCACAGAAGCAATGCCTGTTTATCCGTATTGATCCCGATAAACTCAACGCCTCCGATCGTATCTTCCACCATTCTATTTACTGCATTATTTCCGGCTCCGCCGACACCGATGACTATGATCTTCGCAGCAGATTCCGTTTCATTTGACATAATCTCTAACACCGTATTTCCTCCTTTTTGTAGCAGGCGCTCTTTTCCGGCATCCCTTACTGCCGGAAATCATTCCCCTTATTATACCCTCCCGGGCACCCTGGCTGAATGCTTCGTATCTGTATGCTTCGCCAGGCTCTGCGCGACAAGGTATACATC
>CAMTFT010000176.1 GCA_947071365.1 uncultured bacterium
ACTTTTTAGCTAATCTACTCAGCAAGGAGGATACTATGAGACATTTAATGAGCCCATTGGACTTTTCGGTGGAAGAGCTCGACAGACTTCTCAATCTGGCAAGTGATATTAAGGCAAATCCCGGAAAATATGCACATGCATGTGAAGGCAAGAAAATAGCCACTTTATTTTATGAACCAAGTACACGTACCCGACTCAGTTTCGAAGCAGCAATGTTGAATCTGGGTGGCAGCGTACTTGGTTTTTCTTCGGCCGATTGCAGTTCTGCTGCAAAGGGAGAAAGCGTTTCTGATACGATCCGCGTCATCTCCTGCTACGCAGATATCTGCGCGATGCGTCATCCGAAGGAAGGCGCTCCGCTGGTCGCTTCCATGAAATCTTCGATCCCTGTGATCAATGCCGGCGACGGTGGACATCAGCATCCGACCCAGACACTGACTGACCTCTTGACCATCCGTTCCCTGAAAGGGCGTCTCGATAATTTTACTATTGGCCTCTGCGGCGACCTGAAATTCGGGCGTACCGTACATTCTCTGATCCAGGCCCTGATCCGTTACCCCAATGTCAATTTTGTTCTTATCTCCCCGGAGGAGCTTCGTATCCCGGACAATATCCGAGATGATGTCCTTCGCAAGAACAATCAGAATTTCAAAGAGGTTGTCCGCCTGGAGGATGCTATTCCTGAACTGGACATGCTCTACATGACCCGTGTTCAGAAGGAACGTTTCTTCAATGAAGAGGACTACGTTCGCATGAAGGACTTCTACATTTTGGACAGAGAAAAAATGAAGCTGGCAAAACCTGACATGTATGTTCTTCATCCGCTCCCGAGAGTCAACGAAATCTCCGTTGAAGTGGACGATGACCCGAGAGCCGCATATTTCAAACAGGTACAGTATGGCGTATACGTCAGAATGGCATTGATTCTCACATTATTGGAGGTGGAAGTATGTTAAACGTCGGACAGTTAAATGAAGGAGTTGTTTTGGATCACATTGAAGCCGGAAAGTCCATGTCTATCTACAAATACCTGAAGCTGGACCGTATGGACTGCTGTGTAGCCATCATTAAAAATGCCCACAGCAACAAAATGGGCAAAAAGGATATTATCAAGGTAGAATGCCCCATTGACCAGCTTGACCTGAATGTGCTCGGCTTTATTGACCACCGCATTACAGTCAATATTATTCAGGATGGAACGATCGTTTCGAAAAAAGATCTTAAGCTTCCGAAGAAGCTGGTGAACATCATTCACTGCAAGAATCCGCGATGCATCACCTCCATTGAACAGGAGCTGGATCACGTCTTCTTCCTTGCCGATGAAGAAAAAGAAGTCTACCGCTGCCAGTACTGTGAGGAAAAGTACCGCAGCTCGCGAAAGAAAAAATAGCAGGAAGACAGGAGGTAGCAATATGCCTTATACAATGAGACGCAGCAACAGAATGCTCGATGAGAAAAGCGCGCTTCGCATCCTGCAGGACGGAGAATACGGAATCCTCTCCACCTGCGGGGAAGACGGATATCCCTACGGAGTTCCCGTCAATTACGTCTTTTCAGAGGGCAGGATCTTCTTTCACTGTGCCGCCAATGCCGGACATAAGCTGGCAAACCTGCGTTTCTGTGATAAAGTATGCTTTACAGTTGTTGGCAGCCACAGCGTAGATGAGGCCGGCTTCACAGACCGCTATGAAAGCGTCATCTGTTTCGGAACTGCCAGGCTCCTTGCGGACGATACCCAAAAACGCAGCGCCCTGCTGGCCCTGGTGGAAAAATATTCCCCCAATCATCGCGAACAGGGGCTGAAGCTTATCGAATCTGCACTTTCCAGAACAGACATCTGTGAAATTGCGATAACCGCCATGTCATCAAAGGGAAACCGGAAGGATGCCACAAATTAATATAAAGGATGCCACAGATTAATATAAAGACACGGGCCGCAGTATCGTCTGATATTTTCCGATGATCCCGCGGCCCTTTTTCTGCCAGACACTTTTATATTTTATACAGACGCAGTATGCTGTCCATGGTCTTCTCCAGATTCTCTGCACTTTGATATCTGGATTCACAAAAATCCACAGCCTGCCGGTTGATACTGAATATGGAGTTGACACCGTGACGGTAGATCTCTTCCGCTCCGTCTCCTATGGAGCCCACCACAGCTACCACCGGAACACCCATCTTTTTCGCATGTCCCGCTACTCCCATGATCACCTTACCGCGAAGGCTCTGACTGTCGATCCGTCCCTCTCCGGTAAATACGATATCCGCGTCCTCCAGCATACGGTCAAACTGTACCAGATCCAGAACCGTCTCGATTCCTGACCGCAGCGTTCCGCCAAGAAAAGCGACAACTCCAGCGCCAAGCCCTCCTGCCGCCCCGGCTCCCGCCATATCGTCCACCTGAAGCGCAAAACTTTCTTTTATTACCCGGGCCAACGCCCTCAGATTTCTATCGAGAAGCTCCACACACGCTTCATCCGCTCCCTTTTGAGGCGCAAACACGTATGCAGCCCCATTTTCGCCGTAAAAGGGATTGTCCACATCACACATGGCAGTCACTTCAATTCCCCGCAGGAGCTTTTGCACTGCTGTGTTATCGATTCTGGAGATCTCCGTCATCTCATCCGCCTGCGGCGCGAACTCCGCCCCGTTCCTGTCGTAAAAACGTGCGCCCAGAGCCCTTGCCATTCCAATTCCCGCGTCATTCGTGCAGCTTCCGCCCAGACCAATGATGATCCTCCGGCACCCGTGCTCTGCTGCATGACGAATCAGCGCCCCCAGGCCATACGTCGTTGCCCTGCGTGGATTCAGCCGCCCCTCTGCCAGAGGAAGCCCCGTCACAGATGCCATCTCTATTATGGCTGTCTCCTGTATTTTTGCGTAATGCGCCCGGAGCGGCGCACCGAAGGGGCCTGTGGATTCCACTTCCACTCTCTGCGCATTCATTGCATGTGCGAAGCAGTCCACTGTTCCCTCGCCTCCGTCTGCCACGGGCACCGTATGTATCTCGCAGTCGGAGAAATGATACCGCACTGCCTTTTCCATAATCGTGCAAATCTGCACCGCACTTAACGTTCCTTTATAAGAATCCGGTATAATGATACACTTTTTCATTATTTTTTCTCGTATTTCAGGAAGGTATACTCCAAATCAAAATACGTCTGTTCCTCGCTGTCCGCAGTAATCCTCCACTCCTCCATTTCATCCAGATTCGGGAAATATGCATCCGCCTCGTATGCGTGATCGATCTTCGTCACATGAGCTACGCTGCAATATGGCAGGAACTGACGGTAAATGCTTTCGCCGCCGATGATATAAATGTCCTCATCCGCGTATTTTTTCAGCTCCTCCAGAACCTCCTCCAAAGAATGCAGCACGATCGCTCCCTTCGCATGGAAGGATGGATTCTTCGTCAGCACAATATTTGTCCTGTTCTTAAGGGGAAGGCCATTCGGAAAGCTCTCAAGCGTCTTTCTTCCCATGACTACCACCTTTCCGGAGGTCGTTTCCCGGAAAAATTTCATATCTGCCGGAATGCTCACCAGCAGCTTGTTGTTGCATCCGATTCCCCAGTTTTTGTCTACTGCTACTATAAGATTCATCTACTTTCTCCTCTCCATCATCATAGCTGTGTGTTCCCGAACCAGTTCCTGCGTAAGCTGGTACACGGTCCAGGTATAATTGTACGGCGTCAGGATCGCTTTCAGCGGAACCGGAGCAATGCCGGCCATCCGCCAAGCGCCAAGAAACATATCAAGGCCCTCACTGGAGATTCCGGAAAATACCACGATTTCCGGCTGACGGTATCCCGCCGGAGATCTTTCTGCTATCCCGTCGCTTCCTGCCGCCTCATTATTCTTTTCTTTCGTAGGATATTTTCCATCTATCCCCGCAAGTTTTCCCACAAATTCATCCGCGTCGGACTCTCTCAAAAGCCTCGTTTTATATCCGAACTGCCCGCAGAGCATTTTGATCTGCCGGGATTTCCCCTCATCCTTCGTACAATACAGCACCAGCGGCTGCGGTTCTGATACACTGCCCTTTACCGGCTTACTCATGATTCCTGCAAAACTCCTTTCCCATTCTTCTTCCATCCGCGATCTTCTCCCGCCTGCATCTTTTCCTGTCGGCGGCCTTTTCCTGTCGGCGGCCTTTTCTAGTCTGTGGCCTTTTCCGGTCTGCGGCCTTTTCCCGCCTATACGGCCACCGGAATATTTTTGATCTGCGGCCCCGTCACGTAATTTTCCACATGAAGGTCATCCACCGTAAATGCATAAAAATCCGTCACATCCGGGCTCAGCCACACCTTTGGAGCGGGATACGCTTCCCTCGTGATCAGCTCCCGCACCAACGGAATATGGCGGTCATAAATATGAGCATCCGCAATCACATGCACCAGCTCTCCGGCTTCCATGTTGCAGCACTGGGCCATCATATGCACCAGAAGGGCGTACTGCGCCACATTCCAGTTATTAGCAGTCAGCACATCCTGCGAACGCTGATTCAGGATCGCATTCAGCGTCAGCCTGTCTTTGCCCTTCTCCTTCGTCACATTGAAGGTCATGCTGTAGGCGCACGGGTAAAGGTTCATCTCGTGCAGATCGCTGTGTACGTAAATGTTTGTCATGATCCTGCGGCTGTAGGGATTGTTTTTCAGATCGTACAGCACACGGTCCACCTGATCCATCATGCCTTCCCGGTACTGATGCTTCACCTGAAGCTGATAGCCGTACGCCTTTCCGATACTTCCCTTCTCATCCGCCCAACTGTCCCAGATATGGCTTCCAAGGTCGTGAATATTGTTCGATTTTTTCTGCCAGATCCACAGAAGCTCGTCAAAAGCGTTCTTAAGCCCCGTCCGCCGCAGCGTCATAGCCGGAAACTCCCGGCGCAGATCATAACGGTTCACAACGCCAAAACGCTTGATCGTATAGGCGTAGGAGCCATCTTCCCATTTCGGGCGCACTTTTTCTCCTTCTGTACTGACCCCGTTTTCCAGAATATCATGGCACATGTCAATAAAAACTTCGTCTGCGTAGCTCATCCTTTTCTCCTGTCTCTTATACACATCTCCGAGCCCACGAGACGGAGCTACATC
>CAMTFT010000177.1 GCA_947071365.1 uncultured bacterium
TACACCTATTAAGTCGTCGGCAGCGTCAGATGTGTATAAGAGACAGTTCCAGGCCATGCGTCAAACCACTGCGTGGCCAGCAAATGCGGGGAACTTTATTTTTCAGTCAGCTTCTTTCGTCGAAACAGCGATTACTCTGTAACAGCCTCTGTCTCAGCTTCTGCCTCAGCAGCGCCGCCTACGAACTGAGCGCCGATCTCAGCTACCTTGTCATACATATCCATATCCCAATCAGCGGAGATGTCGTTGTCCAGATAGTAGTTAAGTACATGCTCCTGGAATGCCGGGATGTCAGCTTCATAAATATTTACGCCCTGCTCCTCGAAGAAAGCAACAAGCTCTTCTTCCTTCTGAAGGTTTGTGGTATCACAGAAATCTCTACCTGTCTCAACACCCTGAAGAATGATATCCTTCTGTGCGTCTGTCAGAGATTCCCATTTTGCTGTGTTGATTGCCGGCCATACGGAGTCAACCAGGTGGTTTGTCAGAGTAATGGACTTCTGTACTTCATAGAATTTTGCACTCTCAACAGAGCTCAGCGGGTTGTCCTGTCCGTCAACAGCACCTGTCTGCAGAGCCAGATACAGCTCTGAGAAGGACATCGGAGTCGGGTTTGCGCCAAGAGCTTCGCCAAGGAACAGCCATGCTTCGGAGTTCGGCATTCTGAGGTTTACGCCGTTCAGATCTTCCGGAGTCTTAACTGCCTTGTCCTCAGACAGAGAAACTTCACGTGATCCAAGATACCATGCACCCAGCGGAAGCAGTCCCTGCTCTTCAGAAACCTTCTGGTATACTTCCTGACCGATCTCGCCGTTCAGTACTGTTGTCATGTGATCATAGCTGTTGAACAGATATCCTGCTGTGAACATGGAAACCCACGGAGAACCTGTGGTCAGCCAGGATGCACTTGTCAGTGTCATATCAGCATCGCCCATAACTACTGCCGCAACTTCCTCTTCCTGGGAGAAAAGCTGTGCGTCTGTATAAACTTCTACTGTGATGTTTCCGCCAGACAGCTCTTCTACTTTCTCTTTGAACTTCATCATTGCCTGAGCGTGTGTATCTGTAGATACAGCAGTCAGAGTAACAGTAAGTGTTACCGGATCTCCAAGATCCTCAGCCTGTGTTGTGAAGCCTGCCAGCATAGAGCCAGCCATGCTTGCAGCCAGTACGGTTGCCAATACTTTCTTGTTCATACTTTTTTCCTCCTGAAAAATTTTTTACGTGTATCGCAACGTCATTATGACGATGGAACCTGTTGTTTGTCTTTTAAATAGTTTTCCACATTTTTACGCGAGAAGGCCAGATGGTCATACATGGCATCCTCCGCCATGATCGTATCATGCTCTTTTAAAGCATTCAGGATATTGCCATGACGCATGATCGCATCGTCAATACCGCCTTCTATAAAAATGCCCTTCTCAATCATGTCAATAAAAACATTTTTCATTGTCTGTACCAGGATCTCAAGAAGCGGATTGCCCGTTGCCCGTGCAATTGCCTCATGGAAAGCAAAGTCCAGCTCCCGGCGCTCCTGCACCGATATATTCCGGTCTTTCAGCTTCTCCAGAAGCTCTTCCATCTGCGCAAGCTGCTGATCCGTCACCATGGATGCCGCCTTTTTACACGCAGCCGTCTCGAGAATGATACGCACATCATATATTGCTTTGTAACTGATATTGTCCATGGCAACCATACGGCTGATAACGTCTGACAGATTCGTGGCTTCCGGCTTCGTGATATAAGACCCGGTGCCGTTTCTTGATTCCACAAGTCCGCGCTCCTTAAGCAGCTTGAGCGCTTCCCGGATCACATTCCGGCTGACCGAAAACTCATCCGCCAGTGATTGCTCCGACGGCAGCTTTTCCTGCCCCTCAAAACCGTTGGCGAGAATCCATTCTTCGAGCCTGTCCGCAATCTGCTCATAGAGGTTGACCCTGGATACCGCGAATGCATCTCCTGCCAACTTCATACTTATTTCCTCTTCATACAGTCGTTTACGAATTCCATGGTCGCATGGCATCCCATGCTGATATAGCTGATATCATCACCGCAGCCGATAAATGATACGCCTTTGCCAAGCCAGTAACTGATCGCCTCATGGTCTCCCGCACCTAACGATACACCGAAAGGACGTCCCATCTCCTTGCAGATGCTGATGATCTCTTCGCACAGAGCCCGTACCTCGGGATGTCTTGTGTCTCCCAGATGCCCTATAGAAGCGGACAGATCGTTTGCTCCAACCAGCGGAAAATCAATGCCCTCCACGCTCAGAATCTCTCTGAGATTATGTACTGCATCCACATGCTCTATCTGAACGATCCGAAGGAATTTTTCTTCCGGATGTGCCAGATACTCTTCATTTGAAACGGCACCGTACTGATTTGCCCTGCGCGGCCCGAAGCCCCGGATGCCATACGGCGGATACATGCATCCTGCCACTGCCTTCCTGGCTTCCTCTGCAGTACATACCATGGGGAAAATGATCCCGTCCGGCCCCATCTCAAGGATCGGTTTCACAAGAACCGGGTCGTTCCACGGCACGCGTACGATCGACGCCGTATCTGCTGCGGCAGCCGCAACGATATGGCTTAATGTACTCGCCTTGTCAAACGCCGAATGCTCACCGTCGATCCAGACAAACTCAAACCCGTGAAGTCCGAGAGCTTCTGTGATGGACGGATCAAGGTAAAATGTGTGGGCGCCGATTACCGTCTCACCGCGTTTCATCTTCTCACGGATCAATTGTGCCTTACATAACTTTTGTGTCATCGTTCACCCTTCTTTCTTTGACACTGTTCACTTTTTTCTCAGATAGTATAACACAGATCATCGTCTATTGTGAACAGCATTTTTTATTTTTTAACGCTTTTTCTGGTAATTATTTACAATACTCTTCGTATGTTCTGTTGCAAAGACGATCCATCATGCGCACCTCTTCTTTCCATGTCTCGAACAGAAGAGAATCATCCTGCACACGGCATTTTGTCGTCATCGGGAGTCCTTCGATCTCCTTCAGATGCCATTTTGCATTGACCGGATATAACTGGCGCTCGATCAATGATGCTGCCATCAGAACCTCCTGTACGCGGTCTGCATTTTCCGGCTTGTCGTTGTAATGCTCACAGAGCCATACCCACAGCTCCGGATGGAAGTTTGCCATGATTCCGCTGTAGCCTGCTGCGCCGTCTCTTAAGGATTCCAGTGCAGTCGTCGCATTTGCGTTGTAAAGCTTCAGATTCGTACCCTTGATCGCATCCAGCTTCTTGCGGATATCTGCTGCGATACAGCATGTATCCTTCAGGAAATAGAAACGGTTCGTCTTAGCGATCTCGGTGATGACCGGGATGGAAAGAAGTCTCTTGTAAGGTCTCGGGCACTCGTATACGCCAAGCTTGATCTCCGGATCGATCATCTTCTCCAGCTTGTGATAATTCTCGATCCATACCTCATCGCTCTCGTCTTCCTTTGCAAGACGGTTCGTCAGAAGAATCACAGCGTCAACGCCGGTCTTCCACATGGTATTGATATCCTTTGCCTGATCCTCCAGACTGTCAGACGTATGTCCGCTGGCAACTACCGGTACTCTTCCCGCTGCTGCGTCTACTGTGATCTCGGCAATTCGCATTCTCTCTTCAAAGCTCAGCTCATGAATCTCACTGGACTGACATGCAGCAAAAAGTCCCTTTACACCACTCTCAATATACCAGTCTACGAGAGCGCGAAGCGCTTTTTCATCGATCTGGTTATCCTCTGTGAATGGTGTCAGCATGACCGGCCAGACACCGCCCGGGAAATTATTCTTCGGATATTCCATCAATTTTTCCTCCATTGCTGTGTGGTATTGTTGTACTGTACTCCTGTACTACAGCTATACTACCATACATCTGCGCCGTATGTCTATTGACGAATCCGTAAGAAATTACCTTTCATTTTTGTGCATATTTCACATGGTTTTTCAGATGTACTTTTCGTTTCGTAAAAAAGTATGCGTACTGTAATTGCTTCGTTAGATCCTCGCCACTCCGCTCTTCACCGCCGCCTCGGCAACCGCCTTTGCAACGGCATCCTTCACCCGCGGGTCAAAGGCCACCGGCAGAATATAATCCGCGTTCAGCTCCTCGTCGCTCACCAGGGAAGCCAGGGCATGTGCCGCAGCTACCTTCATCTCATCATTGATATCGGAAGCCCGCACGTCCAGCGCACCGCGGAAAATACCGGGAAATGCCAGAACGTTGTTCACCTGGTTCGGATAATCGCTGCGGCCTGTAGATACGACCGCTGCCCCGCCGGCCTTTGCCTCCTCCGGGAAGATCTCCGGTGTCGGATTCGCACACGCAAAAATGATGGCATCCTTTGCCATGGTCTCCACCATTTCCTTTGTCAGGGTGCCCGGCGCAGAAACACCGATAAATACGTCGGCCCCTTTGATCACCTCCGCCAGCGTTCCCTTTTCACAGTTCAGATTCGTGATCTCCGCCATCTCCTTTTTGATATCATTAAGGCCCTCTCTTCCTTTGTAGATAGCGCCTGTGCGGTCTGTCATGATCACATTCTTAAGCCCCATGCTCATAAGCAGACGGATGATGGCAATGCCCGCTGCTCCTGCGCCGCTTGTCACGATCTTTGCCTTGCTGATATCCTTTTTCACCAGCTTGAGCGCATTGATCAGCCCTGCCAGCGTGATCACAGCCGTACCATGCTGGTCATCGTGGAAAATCGGAATATCACAGCGTTCCTTTAATTTCTTTTCAATTTCAAAGCACCGCGGCGCGCTGATATCCTCCAGATTGACGCCGCCGAAGCTTCCTGCCAGCAGCGCTACTGTGTTCACGATTTCATCCACATCCTTGCTGCGCACACAGAGCGGTATCGCGTCTACGCCTCCGAACGCTTTGAACAGGACGCATTTTCCCTCCATGACCGGCATACCTGCCTCCGGCCCGATATCCCCAAGCCCGAGGACTGCCGTGCCGTCCGTCACTACAGCCACCGTATTCCAGCGCCGCGTCAGCTCATAGCTCTTATTCCTGTCTCTTATACACATCTGACGCTGCCGACGACTTAATAGGTGT
>CAMTFT010000178.1 GCA_947071365.1 uncultured bacterium
GATGTAGCTCCGTCTCGTGGGCTCGGAGATGTGTATAAGAGACAGTAGCTATACAGGGCAATTGCGGGGACGGGGTAATATGGACGGCTTATGCCTCTAAGGGAGACAGCATAGTTGATTATCTTGTATTCAGCGGCAGCGGCGCGATGGAGAATTATACAGAGAATGAAAAGACCGGATGGGAAAAGTATGTGTCGAACAATCAGGTCACGCTCGTTATAGAAGACGGCATAACTGCCATTGGTGATTATGCGTTTAATGGGTGTACCTGGCTGAAGGGTACGCTGACACTCCCGGCGAGTGTGACGAGAATCGGCAAATATGCGTTTGCAGGCTGTACAGGGCTGAGCGGCAGCCTGGCACTGCCAGCAGGTTTGGGCGAAATCGACGAGGGTGCATTTGCAAATTGCACTGGTTTTGCCGATGATCTGGTGCTGCCGGCAGCACTTGGAACGCTCGGAAAATCTGCATTCGCGGGCTGTAGCGGTTTTAAAGGCACTCTGACGATACCGGAAAGCCTGTCCCGGATTTCGCAGAGTGCGTTTGCGGGAGCTGGCTTTACAGGTGATCTCGTCCTGCCGTACAATGTTGGTGAGGTGGAGGCATCGGCGTTTGAAGGCTGCGCATGCAGCAGAGTTATCGTGAAAAATGGTGCATGTGTGATTGCAGACTCCAACACAACACTTCCGCAGGCAGGCATATATGGATACAAAGGCTCTACCGCTGCGACGTATGCCGGGAAATACAGCCTCAAATTTACTGAGGATCATTGTTATGAGGAAACAGGCCGGGTAAACAGTACGTGTGCGCAGAAGGGAACTATATCATATCAGTGTATTATCTGCGACGAGAAATATACGGATGAGATTGCGCTTAAAGACCATGTCTGGAGTGCACCTGTCACGACAAAGGAAGCGACGTGTAAGGAAGACGGTGAGAACACGTATACCTGCAGCGTTTGTAAGAATACAAAAACGGAAGCTATTCCCAGAACAGAGAACCATACATGGGGCGAATGGGAACAGACCAAAGCGCCTGAACTGAATACGGACGGAGAGGAACAAAGAACGTGTTCAGTCTGCAGCAAAACAGAAACGCGGAAGATCAGCAAGATTTCAGAGGATGCGAGGTATCAGGGCTGTACGGAGTTGAAAGCGTTGGCGTCTGCCGGGCTTTCATTTACGATGGATACGGATACAGAAATTGTATGGCAAGTGTCCGACGAGACGGTTGCCAGATGTGATAACCAGCAGAAGCAGGCGGCATCCGGGAAGAATACGTATTCCTGTACTGTCACCGGACTTGCAGGTGGACTTGGCATCATTGAGGCGTGCGACAAGGCTAATAAAACCGTTTATGCAATTTTTGCGGTGAATGTGGACGCATACAGTTATAAGGCATGTGTGGGGACGACGCTGGAAGTGACGTTCTCCTCCGCAGTGTCAGAAGATTTCACATTTGAATGTGAAAGCGCACTGATAAACCCTGTACGGAAAGGTTTTACACAGAATGGGAGTGGTTACAGTTATACGTATTCTCTTACGGCGGCGAAGGCGTATGAAGGGAATTTGACGATTAACGGTAAGATTACCGGCCCGATATGGAGCGGTCCGGTGAGTGTGACGGAGCATCAGTGGAATACAGTGCCGACCGTGGAGAAACAGTCGACCTGTACGACACCGGGAAGCCAGAGTATTCACTGCAGCCTGTGTGATGCGGTGAAGGAGGGCAGCGAGACGGAAATTCCGGTTCTTGACCATACGTGGAACACGGAATATACGGTAGATAAGGCGGCGACCTGTAAGGAGAAGGGAAGTAAGAGTATCCACTGCAGCGTGTGCGGCACGGTAAAAGAAGGCAGCAAAGAGGAAATCCCGGTTACGGCTGCGCACAAATGGGATACAAAATATACGGTTGACAAGGCTGCAACCTGCACGGCAAAAGGCAGCCAGAGCATTTACTGTACGGTGTGCGGGGCACGCAAGACAGACAGCCAGATGGAGATAGCAGTGAAGGCCCATACATGGGGTAACTGGCAGCAGACTGTCGCACCGACTACAAAGACGGAAGGGAAGGAGCAGAGGGCGTGTTCTGTGTGTAAACAGACGGAGACACGCACCGTTGCCAGACGTGCTCTGAACCTGACAAAAGTGCAGATGAATAAGCCGACTGTGGTATCCGGCGACCATATCCAGCTTACATGGGGGCCTGTTGTTGGTGCGGATGGTTACGTGATTTACCGTAGCACCGGAGGAAGCTGGAAAAGCATTGCAACACTGAAAGGGAATGTTCTCACATACACGGATACCAGCACGAAGATAGGGACTACGTATTCGTATTCTGTCCGTGCTTATGCTGCTACGGATGGTGAGACGAAATACAGCCCGAGCAACAAACCGGGTGTGTCTGTCAAGCAGACCTTCTATGGCGCGGTATCAATGCGGTCCGCGAAGGCAGCTTCCACAAAGTCGATCAAGATCGGGTGGAACGGCCGCAAAAAAGCTACGGGGTATGTCATTTACCGCAGGATTCCGGGCAAATCATGGAAGAAGCTGGCGACAGTCGGTAAAGTAACGAAGTATACGGATAAGACATGTAAAGCAGCAACGACATACCAGTATGCGGTAAAAGCATTTACGAAGGTTGGAAGTAAGTATACCTACAGTAAGCGGGAAACGATAGGCGTTGTTGCTGTAACGAAGATGGTGAAACCGAACCTTACGGTAAAATCCACGAAAAAGAGGACGGCGACTCTGAAATGGACAAAACAGTCGAACGTCTCCGGTTATGTCATTTACAGAAAAGAAGCCGGCGGGAGATGGGAGAAGATCAAGCGGGTAAGTGCCAAGACCAGCACGTATACGGATAAAAAGCTTACGAGAAAAAAGACTTATTACTATATCGTAAAGGCGTACAAGAAAGCCATCCCGAGCGTAGGTTTGAATGAACCGGTTTACAGCCCGTACAGCAAGAAGAAGGTGAAGGTAAAGTAAACAGGAGTAAGAACTGGTAAAGGGCGCAGAGTAAAGGAATTGAAAAATAATTTAAAATTATACTTGCACACAGTTTTGCAGCGAGTTATAATTGCTATAATTTAAGAATTGGTTCTTCGGGGCGGGGTGCAATTCCCCACCGGCGGTATAGTCCGCGACCCGCTTAGGCGGCTGAATCGGTGACGTCTGTTTCAGACGAATTCCGATACCGACAGTATAGTCTGGATGAGAGAAGAGAGTAGTGTATTTGTGATGGTACAAAACCGCCGCGGAGCTTGTCAGTTGAGACGTCCGGGGCGGTTTTCTATTTTTTCTGCGGGGCTGTTGGGTGCTGGTGACACCCGGTCAACATGAACCGAAGCAGAACAAAGATGCACTGCAACCAGAGGGAACTTTTCTTAAATATCACGGGAATCATCCCGATTATTTAGAAAAGGAGAATGAATTTATGGGAACAGGATTTTTACAGGCGGTTGCAGAGAATTTGCAGTTTCTTCTGATTTGCGTTGTTGTTATTCTGGCAATCGTGGGAGTTGCAGAGCTGGTGGAAGTGAAAGTACTGAGGGATAATCTGGCGCAGGTAAAGAAGACGCGCTATATCACGATTTGCGGAATGCTGGGAGCGATTGCCATGGTGCTGCATATTTTTGATTTTCCAGTACCGTTTTTGGCGCCGGGTTTTTACAAACTGGACTTTAGCGAGATACCGGTCATGATTGGGGCATTCTACCTTGGGCCGGTGGGCGGCGTGGTCATTGAGCTGGTCAAGATTCTTTTAAAGCTTGTTATCAAAGGTACCAGCACAGCTTTTGTGGGAGACCTTGCAAATTTCGTTGTTGGATGTTCCTTCGTGGTTCCGGCGGCTATTGTCTATCACTTAAAGAAGACGAGAAGGATGGCAGTTGCGGGCCTGGTCACAGGAACAGTGATCATCACAGTTTTTGCCAGCATATTCAACGCGCTCTATCTGATCCCGGCATTTTCGAGACTTTACGGAATGCCGCTGGACGCGATCGTGGGTATGGGTGCTGCGATCAATCCGGCAATCAACAGTGTTACCATGCTGGCTTTGGTGGCGGTTGCACCGCTGAATCTGTTAAAAGGTGTATTGATTTCTGTGCCGACTATGGTATTATATAAACGAATCAGTAGAGTTTTACATAATGCCGCACAGGAACATCCGGTAACGAAGAGGGGCAGTCAGACGCAGAACTGATGCAGGATCTGTCTGTTACAGTGTTCCTTACATATTGACGTTATTGATACTGCAGGATACTGATATTCTGCAGTATTTTTATGATATCAGGAAACAAAATATAAAAGAGGTAAATTCGTCATGGGAAAGATAAAAAGAGTTGAACAGGCCACACAAAATCCGTTTGTGAACCTGTATGATCTGGAAGTGGAAAACCGGGTCGGAAATCCCGGAAAGTATTATGTGGCTTCCAGAGCTAAGACGCTGGAAGAGCTGGAGCTGTCCACGAAGCAGCAAAAGCCGGACGGTGTGATTATTTACAGCCTGTATGGGGAAAAAAGAGACCGTGTCGTGCTGATAAGGCAGTATCGGTATGCAATCGACAATTACATATACGAGTTCCCGGCCGGGCTGGTGGAGCCGGGAGAGGATTACCACGCATCCGCGGTGCGGGAGATGAAGGAGGAGACTGGACTTACCCTGCATCCGCTTAAGGTTGACACGATCTTCGAAAAACCTTATTATACTACGATAGGAATGACGGATGAGTGTTGCGGCACCGTATACGGCTATGCGGACGGAAAAATCAGCGCCGAAGCGTTGGAGGACAGTGAGGAAATAGAAGTCATACTTGCTGACAGGGATGAAGTAAGACGTATCCTGAGAGAAGAGCGCGTGGCCATCGTCTGTTCTTACATGCTGATGCATTTTCTGAATGATAAAGAACCCTTTGCGTTTTTAAAGACGGATTGCTGAAATCGAAACAGGCGGGAGGTAAAGCATGAAAGCGGAATTTGATATCAAAATGACAACAGGCACAATGTATCGTTTCCTGATGTACCTGTCTCTTATACACATCTCCGAGCCCACGAGACGGAGCTACATC
>CAMTFT010000179.1 GCA_947071365.1 uncultured bacterium
CTACACCTATTAAGTCGTCGGCAGCGTCAGATGTGTATAAGAGACAGAGGATGACAGGATCACAGAGTTCCAGGAGAAGCCGAAGAACCCGAAGTCCAATCTGGCTTCCATGGGTATCTATATTTTCAACTGGGATATTCTGAAGAAATATCTGACCGAGGATGAGGCAGATCCGAACTCCGAGAATGACTTCGGAAACAACATCATCCCGAACCTGCTTCGCGACAACAGAAGGATGTATGCATATCATTTCAGCGGATACTGGAAGGATGTGGGAACGATCTCTTTTCTCTGGGAAGCAAATATGGAGGTTCTTGATCCGGAGCACAGCGGTATCAACCTGTTTGATGAAGACTGGAAGATCTACAGCCGCAACAGCGGTATGACCGGACACAAGATCAGCGCCGGAGCCGTTGTGGAGAATTCCATGATCACAGATGGATGCCGCATCAAGGGTACTGTAAAGCATTCTATTTTGTTCGCAGGCGTACAGGTAGAGGAAGGCGCTGTCATTGAAGACGCTGTAGTTATGGGCGGTTCCGTGATCAAATCAGGAGCTGTCGTGAAGCACTGCATCATCGCAGAGAATGTTACGATCTGTGAAAACGCAGTAGTCGGAGCTATGCCTGAAGGTGATGAGAAGGGCGTGGCAACGGTAGGCGCCGGCATTACGATCGGTGAGAACGCAACGATTGGCCCGAATGCCATGGTAGATAAAAATGTAGAAGGTGGTGGAGAACAATGGTAAAATCTAATTCAAGTGCGCTTGGTATCATTTTTCCAAACAATTATGACCCGCTGGTTCCGGATCTGGTTAATGTGCGAATGATGGCCTCCATCCCTTTTGCAAGCCGTTACCGTATGATCGACTTTATTCTCTCCAGTATGTCAAATTGTGGTATTGACAATATTTCCGTTATGGTAAAGAACAATTACCATTCTCTTATGGATCATCTCGGTTCAGGACGTGAGTGGGATCTCGTCCGCAAGAACGGCGGACTGAATATCTTCCCGCCGTATGCGGAAAAAGCGTCCAAGCAGTATACGGGACGTATCAGCGCTCTGGCAAACCTTCTCGACTTTTTGAGAGAGCAGAAGGAAAAATACGTGGTTATGGCAGATTCCAGTATTGCCGTCAACTTCGATTTCAAGGATATGATCCGCAATCATATCGAGACAGGAGCTGATGTCAGCATCGCTTACAACGAGCAGGAGATTCCTGAGAGCCTTATGAGAACGCTTGACCACAGCAAGGGATTCTATTATACGTTCAATATTAACGAGGGACGTATCACAAAGATCTACGTAAATCCGAGGGAGCAGGGCATTCAGAACTTCTCCATGAACATTTACGTAGTAGACCGTGAACTGCTGATCGATATGGTCAACACAGCGTTTGTGCGCGGCCAGGAGCATTTCAACCGCGACGTTCTTCTGAATCAGTTGGGCAGGCTGAATGTTCAGGCATATAAATATGAAGGATATGCAGCACGTATCAGCGGCATCAAGAGCTACTTTGATGAGAATATGAAGCTTCTTGACGACTACAATCTGGATGCACTTTTCTCCGGCGGTCCTATTTATACGAAGATCCGTGATGATAACCCGACGAGATATATTGAAGGCGCAAAGGTCAGCAATATCATGGTAGCTGACGGCTGTATCATCGAGGGTGAAGTGGAGAACAGTATCCTGTTCCGTGGTGTCAGAGTTGCAAAGGGCGCTAAGGTAAAGAACTGTATCCTGATGCAGGATACGGTAGTTGAGTCCGGCGCACAGATCGATTACCTGATTGCGGACAAGAATGTAACGATCTCCGCAGGCAAGGAGATGAAGGGCGCAGATACCTTCCCGCTGTATATCGCAAAGGGTCATACAGTATAAGATAAACATAATCAAAGCATATACAAAGACGATATGCCGTGCGGCACTTTTGTGCTGCGCGGCTTCTTTGGGAGAGAAAAATGAATAAATCAGATGTAAAATATCAATCTTACATCAGGATACTTGAGGAAGAGCTGGTGCCGGCCATGGGATGCACCGAGCCGATTGCCCTGGCGTATGCGGCGGCGAAGGCAAGGGAAGTCCTGGGGTGTATCCCGGACAGAGTGTACATCGGGGTCAGCGGAAGCATCATCAAAAACGTAAAGAGTGTCATTGTGCCGAATACAAATCATCTGAAGGGGATTCCGGCTGCTGCGGCGGCCGGAATTATTGCGGGAAAAGCGGAAAAAGAGCTTGAGGTGATTTCGGAGGTTACACAGGAAGAGACTGAAAGGATGGCCAGATTCCTGGAAGAGGCACAGATTGATGTAGAGCATGTCGATAACGGGATAATTTTTGATATTATCGTAAAGGTCTGCAAGGGTGATTCCTATGCGAAGGTGCGTATCGCCAACTACCACACGAATATTGTCCTGATCGAAAAGGATCATGAGATCCTTCTGGAAATACCGGTGGAGGGAGAGAAGGAAGAAGGGCTGACAGACCGATCGCTGTTGGATGTGGAGAGCATATGGGATTTCATCAATACGGTGGATACAGAGGATATCCGGGAGGTGCTGCAGCGCCAGATCGAGTACAACACGGCGATTGCCGATGAAGGACTGCGGGGCGACTACGGTGCGAATATCGGAAGCGTGCTGCTGGATACGTACGGAACAGATGTGCGCAACCGGGCGAGGGCCAGGGCGGCGGCAGGCTCCGATGCGAGAATGAACGGCTGCGAGCTTCCGGTCATCATCAACGCCGGCAGCGGCAATCAGGGAATTACGTGTTCGCTGCCAGTCCTGGAATATGCAAAGGAATTGAATGCCGACGAAGAAAAGACGTACCGAGCCCTGGCGCTTTCGAATCTGATCGCGATCCACGAGAAGACGGGCATCGGAAGGCTGTCCGCGTATTGCGGCGCTGTCAGTGCCGGAGCCGCAGCCGGTGCGGGTATCGCATATCTTTGCGGCGGCGGGTATAAAGAGGTGATCCACACAGTGGTGAATGCCCTTGCCATCGTATCAGGCATCGTATGCGACGGCGCGAAAGCATCCTGTGCGGCAAAGATCGCGTCCTCCGTGGACGCGGGAATTCTCGGGTACAATATGTACCTGCGCGGCCAGCAGTTCCATGGCGGCGATGGTATTGTGACGAAGGGCGTGGAAGCCACTATCAGCAATATCGGCCGTCTCGGAAAATCAGGCATGCGCGAAACGAATGAAGAGATAATAAAAATGATGATAGGGGATTGAGTTTATGAAAAAGATGTGGAAAAGTCTGCCGTTTCGGCTTCTGCTGGGCGTAGTGCTCGGTATTATTGTGGGCCTGGTGGCAAATGAAGGCGTGATGAACGTCGTAGTAACAGTAAAATACATTCTGGGACAGTTGATCAATTTCTGTGTTCCGCTTATTATCATCGGTTTTATTGCACCGTCTATTACGAAGCTTGGAAACAGTGCATCCCGGATGCTGGGCGTGGCAATTTTCATTGCGTACGTGTCATCTATCCTGGCAGCTCTCGGTTCCATGGCTGCGGGGTACGCGATCATTCCGGCGCTTTCCATCGTATCTGAGGTGGACGGCCTGAAATCACTTCCGGAAATCGTATTCCAGCTTGACATCCCGCAGATCATGCCGGTCATGAGTGCTCTCGTGTTTTCCGTACTGCTTGGACTGGCGGCTACGTGGACGAAGGCGAAGACCATTACCGCTGTGCTGGATGAATTCCAGAAGATCGTTCTCGAGATCGTTACGAAGATCGTGATCCCGATTTTGCCGGTATTCATCGCATTCACGTTCTGCGGTCTGGCGTACGAAGGAACGATCACAAAGCAGCTTCCTGTTTTCGTAAAGATCGTTATCATCGTTATGATCGGCCACTATATCTGGCTGGCTGTGCTGTATGCAGTGGCAGGGGCTTACTCCGGCTGCAATCCGCTGGATATTCTGAAAAATTATGGCCCGGCATATATTACCGCGGTGGGAACGATGTCTTCTGCAGCCACGCTGGCAGTTGCGCTGCGCTGCGCCAAGAAATCAGAGCCGCCTCTTCGTGATGACATGGTGGACTTCGGTATTCCGCTGTTCGCAAATATCCATCTGTGCGGTTCCGTGCTTACTGAGGTATTTTTTGTCATGACAGTGTCCAAGGTTCTCTACGGAAGCATTCCGTCTCCTGGAACGATGATTCTATTCTGTGCGCTGCTGGGTGTGTTTGCCATCGGAGCGCCGGGCGTACCGGGCGGTACGGTAATGGCTTCCCTCGGTCTGATCACGGGAGTCCTTGGATTTGACGAAACAGGAACAGCTTTGATGCTGACGGTATTCGCACTTCAGGACAGCTTCGGTACGGCATGTAACGTGACAGGAGACGGAGCTCTCACTCTGATTCTGACCGGTTACGCGAAACGGCATAATATTAAAAAACAGGAAATCAAGGTAGATCTGTAAGATCTCTGCCGTCCGTCGAAACGTACGGCCCGCTTTACTGATGATTCAGATAAAATACGGCAAGCTGCGTGCGGTCACGCAGATCCAGTTTTGCCAGTATCGTACTTAAATAATTTCTAACGGTTCCTTCGCCGAGGAACAGGGCTTCGGCAATCTCACGGTTGCTGAGCCCCTCGGCGACACCTCTGATAATTTCCAGTTCCTTTTCGGAAATATCATACCTTCCATAATCAAACGTATTTTTTTTGAGAAGCAGCTCCGGAAGGCGGTTTGTAATTTCGCTTCCGAAGACTGTCTGTCCATTTTGGACTGCCCGAAGAGCAGGAATGATGTGCTCGTAATCCTGTTTCAGAAGATATCCCCTGGTTCCGATGTTCAATGCTTTTACGATATATTCGTCATCGGAAAAGGTGGTGAGCAGCAGGATTTTGGCTTTTGGATATTGGTTCAGAATGATTTTGGAGGCTTCCAGCCCGCTCAGATCCTTCATGCGGATATCCAGCAGCAGAATATCCGGCTGCAGCTTTTCGTAAAGGGCAACGGCCTCCCTTCCTGAGCTTCCGGTGGCTGTGACGTGGATATCCGGGTCTGCTTCCAGAATCGTTTTCAGTGCTGTTGTGACC
>CAMTFT010000180.1 GCA_947071365.1 uncultured bacterium
TACACCTATTAAGTCGTCGGCAGCGTCAGATGTGTATAAGAGACAGCCGTATGCACTGCGATTCCAAGAATGTCTGCCTTGATCTGCAAAAGCTGAGGCGACAATGCACCTCCCGTGGCAACGATCCTGCGCGGCGTGAGACCGGCCTTTCTCAGCTCATCCAGAATCAGAGCCAGCTCATAATTCGCCCCTTCCATCAGCGCCTTGTAAATATCCTCCCTTTTCGTATCCAGCGTCAGCCCGAGGATCGCTCCTTTGGATGCGCTGTCCATATACGGCGTTGCCGCCCCCGAAAAATGAGGGAGTACCAGCAGATCCGTCGGTTCCGCACGCATCTGTTCATTCATCTTTGCAAAGGTCTGTATGATCTCCTCCGGTTTTTCCTCCCTCACCATCTCATTTACGAACCATTTCAGCAGTACCCCGGAGGTGTTGTTCCAGGCGACCGTATTGAAAAGCCCCGGCACAGCAAAGGGTTCACATGATATCTGACAGTCCTCGATATGCTTTGAGGAAAGCTGCCACCGTTCCAGCACGGCAGTCAGTCCCTCCGTCGTTCCCACCGTATCCGCACAGCTTCCTGTCTCAAAAACACCGCTGCCAATGGCATTGCAGATATGGTCATGAGTCCCGGCCACGATCTTTACATTTTCGGGCAGCCCCGTTTCTTCTGCCACCGCTTTCTCCAAAACGCCCACTATCGTCCCCGCAGGACAGACCTGCGGCAGCTTGTCGCGGTCGATACCAGTCAGAGATAAAAGATGGTCAGACCAGTCATTCGTGTTGATGTCAAACAGCAGTGTCCGGCAGGCAATGGAATAATCCATCACCGCTTCATGGCAAAGATTGTATATGATATAATCCTGAAAATTCAGGATCTTCCACGATCTGTCATAAAGTTCCCTCTGATGCTTCTTGATCCAGAGCATCTTGTTGACGGAGTAAATAGAGCTCATGTTCTGCCCCGTTATATCCGTCAGTGTCCTTATTCCCGCCAGATTCTCCAGCTCCTCCATTTCAGCCGCGCCCCGGACATCTGTCCCGGCGATACCAGGTGCGATGGGGCGGCCGTTCTCGTCGATCATCACGATAGCTTCCCCCAAAGAAGAAACCGTGATGGTCTCCACCGCTTTGCCGCAGGCAGCTTCACGCAGACACGTTTTAGCCGCCGCCCATACCTGCGCGCCATCCAGCTCCCGGTAGCCTCCCGCCGTGTTGGAAAAGCCGTAATTCACCTGATGCATCCCCAATATCCTGCCCCTGTCATCAATGAGCGCCGCTTTCGTCCCGGACGTTCCGATATCCAATCCTATGTACATATTGCTTTCCCCCAATCATAAAATGAAAAGAGGCTGCGGCAGCGCGGCCCTTAAATAACTCGCGTTGCAGCAGCCCTGTCATTTTATTGCGACGTTCCCCAAAACTGTTTTATTTTCTGCACGTCATAAACATTTCCAGTGCCTTCTTCGCACCCTTCTTCAGCTCCTCGTATGCCACCTTGCTTGCCAGTACGGAGTAGTTCATCGGACGTCCCTCATACTCTTTCAGCATTGCTGCGATCGCATCTGTCACGCACGTATCCATCGCCGTAAAGTAATTGATCTTCTTGATACCTGCGTTTACTGCCGCTACGACCTGCTCCGGCTCTGTTCCTGAGCAGCCGTGCATTCCGAGGTGAACATTTTCATCTGTAACAGCACCGCGGATCTCCCTGATCAGATCGATCTGCAGGTTTGACTTCACGCCTGCCATATACATTCCATGTACCGTACCGATGGAAACAGTCATAACATCCACACCTGTCTCCTCAGCAAACTGCTTTGCCTCCTCCGGCTTTGTATAATATATGGAAAGGTCGCTCAGATCAGAAGCTTCCTGTCCCGGCACACATGTAGGCATGTTATTCGGCATTGCGCCGATCTCGCCCTCCACTGTAATACCCAGCGGAGCTACATCCTCTACGAATTTCTTTGTCAGTGCAATATTCTGCTCCAGCGGAAGGGAAGAACGGTCATACATAATAGAAGTAAAGCCTGCCCGGATCGCCCTGCGCGTGAAAGCGTCGTCCAGCGCATGATCGATATGCATAGCCACCGGCACCTTTGCCCGCTCTGCAAATACCTTCATCAGCGGAGCAATATCCTCCATGGCAACAACGCCGTACTGCGGATCGCAAACGCTGTCATGTCCCTGTGCGTGATTGATGATGATCGGGCAGCCAAGTTCTTCTGCCGCATCGATCACTGCACGAAGCGTCTCCAGATTCGGTGTGTTCAGAGAGCCGATTGCATAATTATGCAATTCTGCATCCTTCAGCATGTCTTTCATGTTTACTAACATTTTTTTATCCTCCTGGTATATATTATTTCACTGTAATATTACTCCCGTTCGCTCTCGATCGCTTCACAGGTAATACGGAAAAACTGCTTTGCCTCATCCCTCATACGGTTTGTGATCATAATATAAAGACAGTCCAGCGCCACCATCTGGGATACGGTACAACAGGAAGGCTCAAATCCGAAGCTTGCCTCTTCATTGCTGGCTGAAACCAGCATGATGTCAGCCGCCTTTTCCAGAGGTGTCCCACGATAACTGCTGACACCGATGACCGTTGCGCCCCGCGATGAGGCGAAACGCAGATTTTTGAGCACATTTTTGCTGCGTCCAAAGGTGCTGATCCCCATTACGACATCCCCTTTTCCAAGGAGTGATACCGCAATCGCCTGTTCGTGCGGATCCGAATAGCTGGTACACGCGATTCCAAGGCGGTAAAGACGCTGGCGAATACTGGTGGCCGTGACATTCGACCTTCCCTGGGCCAGAATACACAGCTTTCTGCTCTCAACGATCAGATCCGCCGCCTTTTCCAGCGCATCAACATCAATAATAGCAAGCGTGTCCACAAGGCTCTGTATATTTGCGTCAAATATCTTCTCGCAGATCTGATACGCACTGTCCATATTTTTGACATCTGCATATCCGCGGATCCTCTCATGCACGATCACGCTGCTCTTTACCATTTCCGCCTGAAAGGAGCGATAATTCGTACAGCCCACAAATTTTACAAATCTGGATATCGTAGCCTCACTTACACCGCTTTCCTTCGCCAACTGGCCAATCGGCATCCCTGGAATCGTATCCGGGTATGCCAGAATGTATTTTGCGATTTTCGTCTGAGCCGGATTCATCTGCTGCATCAGAGATTTGATGTTCAGCACAAATTCCGAGGTCGCGTAAGAACTTCTCTCATCAATCATTTCCCTCTCCTATCCCCACAGATGCTCGGCAGATTTCAGGGAAATATCGCGCCTTTTCGTATGGCGCACATCGAAGAAAGTTTCTTTCTCATTTTGTTTTTCCTTGAAATTATCTTACACCTGCATTTCCTGTTTGTCAACTGCTTCCCTTGATGTCATTCTACCAGTTTTTCCCCATATGTAAAAGCCCTCAATTGCTCCATATTTTACAATTCTGCTTTTACAGTAAACAGGGTGCAGCCATTCTCACAGCTACACCCTATGATTTCATATGTATTCAGAAATTACTCACTGCGGGCCTGCATTTTGCTCTGTCTGAACATATCAATGTGAACCGCAAGGAGAATGATGATACCCTTTGCAACGTACTGCCAGTTTGTGTTTACGTGAAGCAGTGTCAGACCATTCGTAATAACACCGATCACAAGTACGCCAAGCAGTACACCACCGGTACATCCAACACCACCGTACATACTCGTACCGCCAAGCACGCAGGCTGCGATCGCATCTGTCTCAGCACCTACAGAAGAACCCGGCTGACCGGATGCCAGACGTGCAGAGAGAACGATACCTGCAAAAGATGCCAGGAAACCACTGATGGTCCAAACGAGGATCTTGATCTTCTTGATGTCGATACCGGAGAACTGTGCTGCCGTAGCGTTTCCTCCTACCGCATAAATATACCGGCCAGTCTTTGTTTTATTCAACAGCATATACTGCAGGAAGAAGAATATCAGCATATAAATGATGGGATATGGCACAACACCGAAGGCACGGCCTGTACCGATCTTCGGGAACACATCATTCACATACAGAGGCACCGGCTGTCCATTCGCGATCAGATATGCCGCACCACGCAGGATACTCTGCATAGCCAGCGTAACTACGAACGGGTGAAGACCACTGGTAGCGATGATAAATCCATTGATAAAACCAACTACTGCTCCCATCACGAGACCGATAACGATCGCCGGAACCATGGGGATTCCCCAACGCTCCATACAGCAGACAACGAGACAGCCGGAACATGCGATCATTGCGCCCGCGATCAGGTCAATACCGCCGAGCATGATAGCCAGCATGATTCCGATAGCCAGGAAACCTGTTGTCGAGATGTTATTCATGATGGTCAGCCAGTTCGGCTGGGTCATAAAGCTGTCCGTCGCGAAAGTAAGCACAACGCACAAAATAATAAATGCTGCCAGAATACCAAAGTTCGTATTCAGATAACGGACGATCGGTCCAAGAATCACATGGTCGTCATATTTACTTAAATCTACTTTCTTTCCCATAATCACTCTTCCTCCGCAAATACGTAATGTAAAATTTTCTCCTGGTCGAATTCACTCTTATCCAGTTCGCCTGTGATCTTACCTTCGCTCATCACAACGATCCGGTCACACATATTAACGATTTCCGGCATTTCAGAGGAAATCATGATAATTGCCATGCCCTTAGCAGCCAGGTCATTCATAATCTTGTAAATTTCAGCCTTTGCTCCGACATCGACACCCCTCGTCGGCTCATCCAGGATCAAAACCTCCGGGTCAGAAGCCAGCCACTTTGCGAGGACTACCTTCTGCTGATTACCACCGGAAAGATTACCGACTCTCTGTGTCCTGGACGGTGTCTTAATCGAAAGAGCAGCGATTCCATCGTCAACGATCTCTTTTTCCTTTTTGGTGTTGACCTTGAAGTTGTTCATGAACTTTCTCAAAACAGAAATGCTCATATTAAATGCAATCGAGTTTTTCAGGATCAGACCTTCCGTTTTACGGCTCTCAGGAACGAGCGCAACTCCATG
>CAMTFT010000181.1 GCA_947071365.1 uncultured bacterium
AGATGTAGCTCCGTCTCGTGGGCTCGGAGATGTGTATAAGAGACAGAATACGACCTCTGCCGGGATAAGCCCAGGCGACGGCCGGGATGCTTTTATCAAAGCATACAGGGGCTATACAATACAGGTGGCATACAGTGAACTTGAGTCAAATTACCTCGAGATGTCTATTAAGGATATCCCCTACGATGACCCGATCTCCGCGATGATCGCCAACTTCTTCGTTAACGGCAAACCGGTCTCCGAAGAGGAGCTGTGCCGTGAAAATAACGTAAAACCTTCGAAGCTTTATGACCTTTTAAGTTCCTCTTCCTATCTGCGCAGCCACGAGGTTGTATACCGTTATCTGAGGTTTCAGTGGGAAGACGGCGTGATCGCCGGAATCGAATCGGATGAACTGAATTATAACGAAACGTTTGAAACCCCCTACGCAAAAGCATAGGGGGCTTTTTCCTGCCGTCCGCCATCCGGCAACCGCAGTTACTTCTTATTCTTTTCTTTTGCTGCTGCAAAGATACTCTGAAGTACGATGAAGAAGCAGAGCATCGCTGCGATCGTGATCCTCGTCCACCAGGATGACAGTGTACCCTGGAATGTGATGAAGGCCTCGATCGTACCTTTGATCAGCACACCGAACAGACTTCCGATGACATTGCCGACACCACCGGTCAGCAGCGTACCGCCGATAACGGAGGAAGCGATGGCATCCATCTCAAGACCTTTTGCCTGCTCTACGAAACCGGAGCACGTATTCAGGCAGAATAGGAAGCCGCCGAGGCTGGCAAGGAAGCCTTCCAGCACGTACGCTTTCAGCTTTGTGCGCTTTACGTTCAGCCCCATCATAAGTGCGGACTGCTCATTTCCGCCAATCGCGTAGATGCTGCGTCCGAATTTCGTGTATTTCAGTACAATAAAAATTACGATCAAAACAACAATAGCGATGATAACGCTGGGGTAAATGTACGGCTTGATCACCATTCCTTTTTTGTTCGTGTATCCGCCAAAGGGAAGATAGATCTTGCACTGTGCCCAGGAGAGGAACATCTCGTTCTTGATACTGATCATTTCTTTACTGATGACAGCCGTCATACCTCTTGCAAAGAACATTCCTGCCAGAGTAACGATGAAGGGCTGAATCTTCAGATAAGCCACCAGCCAGCCCTGTACGAAACCGAAGACAAGGCCGATAACAAGTACAAAGATCGTGGCCGGAATCGCTCCCCAGCCCGCCATTTCCATCGTCCACGCCAGCACCATGCAGACCATGGCAACAACGGAACCTACGGAAATATCAATTCCTCCCGTGATCATAACGATCGTCATACCTACCGCGATAACGATAAGCCCGGCATTGGAAATGAAGAGGTTCAGGAAGTTCTGAGTCTTGGCAAAGCCCTGATCCTTGAACAGAGCGATACCGATGATATACATGATCACAAACAGCGCAATGGTAATCACAAGAAGAAATGAATTACCGTCCAGCTTACGTCCTTCTTTTTTCATTATGCCGCTCCTTTCCCTGCCTGAGCAGAAGATTTTGCCTTCAGACGACGAATCATCTTACCGAGCTCAGGAGACTGTAATGATACGATGATTACAACTACGATCGCCTTGTATACCGGAATCTGGTCAGAGCTTACGGATACGGCGTACAGCGTCGTTGTCAGTGTCTGAATCGTATAAGCGCCGATCACAGAGCCAAGCAGAGAGAATTTGCCGCCGGCCAGTGAGTTTCCGCCAAGAGCAACTGCCAGAATGGCATCCAGCTCAAGGTTCAGACCGATATTGTTTGCGTCTGCGGAGTAAATACGGGAGGAGTTGATCAGTCCTGCAATACTTGCGCAGAAGCCGCTGAATGCGTAAACCATGAAAATGATCATTGTGGACTTGAGACCCACCAGACGGGCTGCCCGGGAATTGATACCTACGGATTCGATATACAGTCCCATCGCCGTCTTTTTCAGCAGCACCATAGTAAGAACTACCATGATAACCGTTACGAAAATTGATGTCGGAATCGGAACGCCCGGAATGCTGGCGCCCAGCATCTTAAAGCTCTCTACACGCACATACGTGATCTGTCCGTTCGTCAGAAGCTGCGCGATACCGCGGCCTGCCGTGAACAGGATCAGTGTAGCGACCATCGGCTGGATCTTCAGCCTTGCAACGAGGAAGCCGTTGAAGCATCCGCACAGAACGCCCACCAGGATACCGAGAAGCGCGCCCAGGAACGGATTGTTGATATATTCGTTTACACTCTGCTGTCCGCCTGCCGTAAAAGCACACGTAACGGCTGCTACCACTGCCATAACGGCACCTACGGAGATATCCGTACCTGCGGAAGCGGATACGACCAGCGTCATGCCGACTGCCAGGATAACGACCTCGCTGCCTCGGTTGATAACGTCGATGATACGTCCGTATAATACGCCGTTTTGTACGCCGATCTTAAAGAAGTCCGGGCTGGCAATAACTGCTGCGACCAGCATGACTGCCAGACAGAAAATCGGCATAAACAGTCTTTTCGATGTCAGTTTCTTGATATTTTCCATCAGTTTCCACCTCCTGCGATTGCTTTCATGATGGAATTCTGGTGAAGCTCGGATTCCTCCAGCTCTCCTACCTTGGAACCATCACGCAGTACAGCCATTCTGCTGCAGGTACGGATCATTTCTTCGATCTCAGATGAGATGAACATGACTGCCATTCCCTGCTCTGCAAGCTGCAGAACGAGTTTCTGGATCTCTGTCTTTGTACCGATATCAATACCTCTCGTGGGCTCATCCAGGATCAGGAAATCCGGTTCTGTCAGAAGCCATCTGCCGAGGATCACCTTCTGCTGATTACCGCCGGAGAGCTGCTTGATCGGCGTCTCTCTGTCTGCCGTCTTGATCTGCAGGATATCAATGTACTTGTCAGTGAATTCTTCCTGTTCCTTTTTGCTGAGCAGATGGAACATGCCGCGCTTCGCCTGAAGTGCGATAATAATATTTTCTCTTACGGAAAGGTCGGCAATAATTCCCTCTTCCTTTCTGTTCTCCGGCAGATACGCCATACCTGCCATCATGGCATCCAGCGGAGCGCCCACGAGAAGCTTCTGTCCCTTCACGAACAGTTCTCCCGTATCCGCCTTGTCTGCGCCATAGATACTTCTCGCCAGCTCAGAACGTCCTGAACCGAGAAGTCCCGTAAGACCGATGACCTCGCCCTTATGGATATCCAGATCGAATGGCTTGATGGTTCCCTTATGTCCAAGCTTTTTCGCAGAAATAACGACTTCGCCCTTCGTCTTATCTGACGTGCCTTCCTTCTTAATGGCAGCCAGGTCATCGAAGTCCTTACCCATCATCTTTGCAACGAGCTGTACACGCGGAAGGTCCTCCACCTTGTATTCTCCTACGAGAGCGCCGTTACGCAGTACCGTGATACGGTCGCAGACTGCATATACCTGCTCCAGGAAATGCGTAACGAAGATAATGCCTACACCCTGATCTTTCAGGCGGTTCATCAGCCTGAACAGCTTTTCAACCTCGCCATCATCCAGAGATGAAGTCGGCTCATCCAGAATCAGTACCTTTGCCGACATATCCACTGCACGGGCAATGGCCAGCATCTGCTGGATAGCGATGGAATAATTCTCTACAGCTACTGAAACATCAATATGTATGTCAAGTCCTTCGAGAAGCTCTCTGGACTTCTTTTTCATAGTTCTCCAGTCAATCATACCGCCCTTTTTCGGCTCGCGGCCGATGTACAGATTCTCTGCCACCGAAAGGTTCGGACAAAGATTGACCTCCTGGTAAACGGTACTGATGCCGTTTCCCTGGGCTTCCTGCGGAGACCGGTTGATGATGGCCGTGCTTTTGCCGTCGATCATGATCTCGCCTGACTCAAACTCCTCAACGCCGGTAAGTACCTTGATCAAGGTAGATTTTCCGGCTCCGTTCTCTCCCATCAGCGCATGGATCTCACCTTTTCTCAGAGTAAAATCCACATTCTGCAGCGCTTTTACCCCTGGGAAATTCTTGCTGATATTTCTCATTGTGAGCACAACACCCTGCTCCATAAAGCACCTCTCTTTCCACAGCGAAAAGATGCGGGGCCGGAAGCCTTACGGCTCCCGGCCCCCACACCTGATTATTTGCTTCGTTTCACTATATAGTAGAACGTTCGTTCATCTTAGTATGCACGCTCAGCAAGGATTGTTTCAAGATCCATGGATGTATCGAAGTATGCTTCGTCTACGTACTGAATCTTCTCAACTTCTTCGCCTGCTTCCAGCTTCTGGATGATCTCAGCAACACGCGGTCCGTGCAGCGGGTTGCACTCGAATGTAGCGTTCAGGTCGCCAGCGATCATAGCGTCAAATGCAGCCTTTACAGAGTCGAAAGATACAACGATGATGTCTCCATCCGGTCCGCAGGTCTTACCAGCAGCCTTGATAGCGTCGATTGCACCAAATGCTTCGTTATCGTTCTCGCAGATAACTACGTCGATATCGTCATAGGATTTCAGGAAGGACTCCATAACTTCCTGGCCCTTAGCCTGTGTGAACTCACCAGACTGCATATCCAGCATTGTCCAGTTCTCATGCTCAGCTACCTTGTTGCCAAAACCTTCTGTACGTCCGATCTGAGCGGATGCACCGATCGTACCCTGAATCGTTACGATATTGATCTCTTCTTCGCCACGGCCCTGCTCCTCAAGATAGGATGCAAGCCAGTCACCACATGTCTCGCCTTCTTTGATGAAGTTTCCGCCTACCCAGCAGGTATACAGGCTGTCATCTGCAAGATCCATCATACGGTCAGAAAGAATAACCGGGATACCAGCGTCTGCTGCTTCCTGAAGAACTGTCTCCCATCCTGTCTCAACTACAGGAGCTACTACGATGTAGTCAACTTCCTGCTGGATGAAGCTTCTGATTGCCTTGATCTGGTTTTCCTGTTTCTGCTGTGCATCATCAAAAATCAGCTTGTAGCCGTTCTCTTCTGTGACTGTCTCTTATACACATCTCCGAGCCCACGAGACGGAGCTACATC
>CAMTFT010000182.1 GCA_947071365.1 uncultured bacterium
CCGTCTCGTGGGCTCGGAGATGTGTATAAGAGACAGTGTATTGACAGAAAAGTTGGATTGGAATAAGATATATGAGTATGTTTACATTAAACGTCCGTGTCCGATTTTAATGAAACAAATCATAAATACAGAATGTTTGGAGGTGTACACATTGGCTAACATCAAATCTGCTAAGAAGAGAATCCTGGTGACAAAGACCAGAAATGAGCGCAATAAGTCTGCTAAGTCTGCTGTCAAGACGGCTATCAAGAAGGTAGAGGCTGCTGTTGCAGCAAATGACAAAGCTGCTGCTGAAGCTGCTTTACTGGCTGCTACTTCTACGATCGATAAAGCTGCTAAAAAAGGCGTTTATCACAAGAACAATGCAGCAAGAAAAGTTTCACGTCTGGCAAAAGCAGTTAACACCCTGGCATAAGCATAGATCAGATTATAAGAAAAGACAGTTGGTACCGTCATGCCAACTGTCTTTTTTATGCCCTGCGCAACGCTTACTCTCCTTTTTCGCACAGCGCTTCTATCACATCCCAGATCTCATCCCGCCCCTGCTTCGTCTCGGCGGAAAACGGAATGATCTGCGTTCCCGGGCGCACCTGCAGCCCTTCCCGGATCAGTTTCATCTGCTTCTGGATCTGGCTGCGTTTTATCTTGTCCAGCTTCGTTGCAATGATGATCGGTTCGTAGCCATTGTGGCAGATCCACTCGTACATCGTCTTATCGTTTGCCCCCGGTTCATGGCGGATATCCACCAGCAGGAATACGGCCCGAAGCTGTTTTGAGCTGTGGAGATACCGCTCGATCAGCTTACCCCACTTTTCTTTTTCGCTCTGGGACACCTTCGCGTAACCGTATCCCGGCAGATCCACCAGATAAAGCGCATCGTTCACGTTGTAAAAATTGATCGTCTGGGTCTTGCCCGGCTGGGAGCTGGTGCGTGCCAGCGCCTTCCGGTTCAGAAGCCCATTGATCAGAGATGACTTGCCCACGTTGGATTTCCCGGCGAAGGCCACCTCGGCCTTCGTGTTTTCCGGCAATTTACTTGTAATACCGCAGACTGTTTCCAGCCCTACCTGTTTGATTACCATCTGACTGTCCCCATACTTTCTATACTGTACGCGCCAACTATCGCCTGCCGCTTCGTTTCCGGACTTTCCGCTTCGGACTTTTGCAGCGTCTGCCTGCTGTTTCCATATATCCTCCGGCTTACCGACACCGCTTTACTTCCGGGCTTCCTCTACCGTTACTGCACCAGTGCCGTCTTCAGCACCTCCGGCATCGCACTTACGTAGACCAGCTTCAGCCCGTCCGTGATCTCTTCCTGTATCTCCAGGACATCCGGCTTATTCTCCTCTGGAACAATTACCGTCGTGATACCGGCCTGCTTTGCCGCCAGCAGCTTTTCCTTGAGGCCACCGATCGGCAGGACTCTGCCGCGCAGTGTGATCTCTCCCGTCATCGCAACGTCCGCCCGCACCGGAATTCCGGTAATCGCAGACAGTATCGCCGTCGCCATCGTAATACCGGCGGAAGGCCCGTCCTTTGGCACCGCTCCCTCCGGAATATGGATGTGGATATCATTCTTTCCGAAAAATTCCTCATCGATCTCATACTTCCGGCCCAGAGAGCGCACGTAGCTGATCGCTGTCCGGGCGGATTCCTTCATCACATCGCCCAACTGGCCCGTCAGCAGGAACTCTCCCTTGCCCGGCATCGTATTGACCTCTATCTGCAGCGTATCTCCGCCGACGCTGGTCCATGCGAGCCCCCGTACGATACCGACATCATTTTTCGTGTTCTTTTTCATAAACGTGTAACGCTTCCGGCCCAGATATTTTTCAATATTTTTCTCCGAGACCTTTACGCTCTTTACATCATTCTCCAGTATTTCTCTTGCGGCTTTGCGGCAGATCTCACCTATTTTACGCTCCAACTGCCGGACGCCCGCCTCCTTCGTATATCCGCTGATCATAGAGGAAAGCGCGGATTTCGTAATGGTGAGCTGTCCCTTTGCAAGGCCGTGATGCTCCATCTGCTTCTTTACGAGATGCTCCTTCGCGATATGCAGCTTTTCGTTCGCCGTATAACTGCTCACCTCGATGATCTCCATACGATCCATCAGAGGCCGCGGGATCGTATGCAGGTCATTGGCCGTCGCAATAAAAAGCACCTCCGACAAATCCACCGGCAGCTCCACGTAATTATCCCGGAAACGGCAGTTCTGCTCCGAATCCAGAACCTCAAGGAGCGCTGAGGAAGTATCTCCCTTGTAATCGCTGCTGACCTTATCGATCTCATCCAGCAGCATCAGCGGATTCTTGACTCCGGCCTGACGCATCCCCGATGCGATCCGTCCCGGCATCGCGCCGATGTACGTTCTTCTGTGGCCCCGGATCTCTGCTTCATCCCGAACGCCGCCCAGACTGATGCGCACATACTTTTTATCCAATGCCCTGGCAATCGAGCGGGCGATCGATGTCTTTCCTGTCCCCGGAGGCCCGACAAGACAAAGTATCGGGCTGTCTCCCTTCTGGTTCAGGCAGCGCACCGCCAGAAACTCCAGCACACGCTCCTTTACCTTTTCCAGTCCGTAATGATCCTCATCCAGGATCCTCCGGGCATTTTTCAGATCCTTATTGTCCTCGGAAGCTTTATCCCAGGGCATTTCCAGCAGTGTTTCGATGTAGCCCCGCAGCACGGAACTCTCCGCTGAATTGCTGCCCAGACTCTTGAGCCGCTGCGTCTCCTTTTGTATCTTCTCCTTTACCTCCGCAGAAGCACACAGCTTTTCGGCGGCCTCCTGATACTGTTTCACATCAGAAAGCAGGGTATCCTCGCCCAGTTCCTCCTGTATGGCTTTGATCTGCTCCCGGAGCACATAATCCCGCTGGTTCTTGTCAACGCGCTCCTTTACCTTCTGCTGGATCTCGTTGCGGATCTGCAAAATCTCCATCTCATTTACGAGTATCGTACTGAGGCAGTCGTAACGCTCCACAATATCCGATGTCTCCAAAAGCTTCTGACGCTGAATATAATGCAGCGGCAGATGGACACATACTGCCATTGTCAGCTTCTCCATATCACGAAGCTCCAGAAGCTGCTTCAGCATATCCTTACCGAACTTCGGATTCAACTGACCATATCGTTTCAGCAGATCTTCCAGCGCTCTCGTCATGGCCTCCGCCACGGTATCATCCATCTGCGGGTGCAGCTCCTCCATCGGCTCCACCTGCGCCTGCAGGTATCCGTCCTGCTCCTGCACTTCCAGCAGCTTTCCTTTCTGCAATCCTTCCACCATCACACGGATGATATCCTTCGGTAGCTTTGCAACATTCCTGATTTTGGCAGTTACGCCTGTCTCATATAAACCTCGCAAACCCGGATTGTTATCATCCGGGTTTTGCTGAGTCACTAAAAACATGATCTGATCTTCCGCCATCGCCGCCTCCACGGCCTTGATGGAGCTGTCTCTGCTGATATCAAAATGCAATACCATTGTCGGCAGCACCGTCAAGCCCCGCAGCGGTATTGCCGGCATCGTCTTTACCATTTCGCTCATATTTTCCTCGCTGTCTCTCACCGTCTTCTGTCATCGGGCCTGCATCTTCCGATAAGCTACTCGCAGCATAGCTGCTCGTTAGCTTACGAAATTCGCCTTTGCAAGCAAGCGAACTTCTTGTAAGCTATATTATGCCGTCTCCTGCCCCAGGCCGAGCCTGCGTTTTCTCCGGCTCATCGCTGTTTCACGATACGTAAGCTCCGGTTCGCCTGTCCCCTCTATCGTCTCCTTCGTCACCACGCACGTCTCAATGGTATCATCCGATGGAATCTTATACATCAGATCCATCATGGACGTTTCCATAATAGCCCGCAGCCCTCTTGCGCCCGTCTTTCTCCGGAGCGTCTTGTCTGCGATCGCTTCGATCGCCTCCGGCGTAAAGGAAAGCGACACATCATCCAGGCCGAACAGCCCCTGATACTGTTTTACGATGGCATTCTTCGGCTCGGTCAGGATGCGGATCAGCGCCTCCTTGTCCAGCTCGTCCAGAGATACCACCACCGGAACACGGCCTACGAACTCCGGAATCATACCGAACTTGATGAAATCCTGGGGAAGCGCCTTTTTCAGGATCTCGCCCACATTCCGCTTGTTCTTCTCCGTCAGCTCAGAATTGAAACCGATCCCCTTTTTGTCCATACGCGCTTCTATGATCTTGTCGATCCCCTCAAATGCTCCGCCACAGATGAACAGGATGTTTGTCGTATCTATCTGCAAAAGCTCCTGATGCGGATGCTTGCGGCCACCCTGAGGCGGCACGGAAGCCACAGTTCCCTCCAGTATCTTCAGCAGTGCCTGCTGTACACCCTCGCCGGATACATCCCTCGTGATCGATGCATTCTCGGACTTACGTGTAATTTTATCGATCTCATCGATATATATAATACCGTACTCTGCTTTCTTAATATCGTAATCTGCCGCCTGAATAATCTTCAGCAGTATATTTTCAACATCCTCACCAACGTATCCTGCCTCTGTCAGCGCTGTCGCATCAGCAATGGCAAAAGGCACATTCAAAAGGCGCGCCAGAGTCTGGGCAAGCATCGTCTTTCCAGAACCTGTCGGGCCAAGCATCAAAATATTGCTCTTCTGCAACTCCACATCAAGATATTTTCCGCTGGTGATCCTTTTGTAATGATTGTAAACTGCGACGGAAAGCGTTTTTTTGGCCTCATCCTGCCCGATGACATACTCATCCAGGAACTCCTTGATCTCCATCGGCTTCAGAAGATTGATGGCCGAAAGCTCCTCCGCAATCTCTTCATCCTCCAGCTCTTCCTCGATAATCTCAGAGCAGATATCGACGCATTCATCGCAAATATATACTCCGTTCGGTCCCGCAATCAGCTTGCGTACCTGATCCTCCGTCTTATTGCAGAAAGAACATCTGATTTTTTCCCCGTTTTTGCCCGGCATTTTTCCACTCCTTATATTCTAATGAACCACAGTGGGACTGTTACAGGTTTTCCTTAGTAACAGC
>CAMTFT010000183.1 GCA_947071365.1 uncultured bacterium
ATTCCCTTTGGGGCGGGCAGCCTGGCAGGGCAGGCCGGGATAAATGTGCTGCTTAGATGGTGTTCCTCCCTGGGGTTTCTGGCAGTGGGATATTTTGCTGCTGATTTTGTGATAAAAAAGGACGTTCCGGTATGGCTTTTGATTGTGGGATGGGCAGCGGATATCGCACTGGCTCTGTATAACGGCAAGACCGGGATCTATAAACTGACATTTTCCAATCCGGTACTGTTTACGGTTTGCGGTATTTGCGGTTCTCTGCTGGTGATCTTTTCGTTGAAAAAAATCAGATTGGAAGCGTTGGAATTTCTGGGAACGAATACACTTGCCATTCTGGGACTTCATATAATTGTGCTGCGTATCTTGCAGGAAATAGTGGGGCTGAATACGGAGAGCTATGTGGGCGGTATTGCTGCGATGACGCTGCTCTGTGCGGTTTTGGCTCCGGCAAATGTTATTATGGGATATTTTTTGCCGGCTGTGGCAGGAAAAAAGCGCAGGAAAGCGTAAGGGAATCTATAAGAAAGTTATACGGGCGGACAAATAGCGGCGCGGCTTGCATTTTGCAGGAGTAGTTGCTATAATCGAACACAGCAATTGAGTGTGTGTAAAAAAAGGATTTTACATTGGTGGTATGAGATGAACATAATTAAGGCGAGAAAAATTGCGTTCGATTATCTGAAAATGGATGAAGAGGGAAAGGTGGAATCACGTTCCAGGGCCGTGGACGATGTGGATCTGGATGTGCAGGCGGGTGATTTTGTGGCGATTCTCGGGCATAACGGTTCCGGAAAATCCACGCTGGCGAAGCATATCAATGCGATCCTGCTCCCGACGGAGGGAACTCTTTTTGTGGACGGCAAGGACACGAAGGACGAGTCGAAGCTATGGGAGATCCGCCAGACGGCAGGAATGGTGTTTCAGAACCCGGACAACCAGATCATCGGTACGATCGTAGATGAGGACGTAGGATTCGGCCCGGAAAATATGGGCGTTCCGCAGCAGGAGATCTGGGAGCGGGTGGAGAAGAGCCTGAAAGCCGTCGGCATGTGGGAGTACCGTTCCCATTCTCCGAATAAGCTTTCCGGCGGACAGAAGCAGCGTGTGGCGATTGCCGGTGTCGTTGCGATGCGCCCGAAATGTATCGTTCTCGATGAGCCCACGGCTATGCTGGATCCCAACGGCCGCAAAGAGGTCATCCGCACGGTGCATGAGCTGAATCAGAAGGAGCATGTCACGGTTCTGCTGATCACCCATTATATGGAAGAAGTAATTCAGGCAGACAAGGTGATCGTCATGGATCAGGGAAAGATCGTGATGCAGGGCACGCCGCGGGAGGTCTTCTCCCATGTGGAGGAGCTGAAGAGTTACCGGCTTGACGTGCCGCAGGCGACGCTGGTGGCGCATGAACTGAAGAAGGCGGGATTGGATTTGCCGGATGGCATTTTATCGAATGAAGAGCTGGTGGATGCGTTGCAGAAGCTTAATGCTTGCTGAGATATACGGCCAGGTACATTGGGCAACTGGGCTCGGAAACATCTCAGAGAAGGACCTGTAGGGGTGTCCACTCTGAGATATTTCCGAACCTGGTCGCACTGGTATAGCGATGCGGCCGAATGAAAGGACAAAATTCATGGCAATCAGGATTGAACATTTGAATTATATATACAGCGCCGGGACAGCATTTGAGCGGCATGCGCTTGAGGATATCAATCTGGAGCTGCCGGATGGACAGTTTATCGGCGTTATCGGTCATACCGGTTCCGGGAAGTCCACGCTGATCCAGCATTTGAACGGGCTTTTGAGGGCCACCTCCGGGGCGGTATATTACAATGATAAAAATATATACGATGAGGGCTATGATATGAAGAGCCTTCGCAGCAAGGTTGGGCTTGTATTCCAGTATCCGGAGCATCAATTGTTTGAGGCGGATGTATTTACGGATGTCTGCTTTGGGCCGAAGAATCTGGGGCTTTCAAAGGAGGAAGTGGAGGCCCGGGCGTATGAAGCCTTAAAGCTGGTGGGCCTTAAGGAAAAATATTACAAAATGTCGCCCTTTGAGCTGTCCGGCGGCCAGAAGAGGCGTGTGGCGATCGCCGGGATCCTTGCGATGAACCCCGATGTGCTTGTGCTGGACGAGCCGACGGCAGGATTGGACCCGAAGGGCAGGGATGACATTCTGGATCAGGTAGCCAGGCTGCATCGGGAGAAAAAGATAACGGTGGTTCTCGTATCCCACAGTATGGAGGATGTTGCCAGGTATGTGGATCGGATCATCGTTATGAACAGGGGGCAGGTCATGTTCGACGATACGCCCCGGGAGGTTTTTAAGCATTATAAGGAGCTGGAGTCTGTGGGACTTGCTGCGCCGCAGGTGACGTATCTGATGCATGAGCTTCAGGAGAAGGGATGGGATATTCCGGCGGATGCCACGACGGTGGAGGAGGCTGCGAAAGAGATCCTGACGTATCTGAAGACCGTATAAGTATGAAAGTCGCCTCAATAGCCGTTTCCAGATGCCGTGCTCTGGTAAATCTGTTTACGGATAGTTGGGGCATTCAGCATCAGAAACAGTCGTTTCCAGATGCCATGCTCCGATAAATTACTGAGTGTGGATCGAAAACAAGTATAAGAAAGAAGAGAACCATGTTAAGAGATATTACGTTAGGCCAATATTATCCGGCGAATTCCGTCATTCATAAACTGGACCCAAGAGTAAAGCTCGCAGGAACGATGGTATTTATTGTATCGCTGTATGCATTCCGTTCGGTGGAAGCGTACATTGCAGCGACCGCTTTTCTGGCGGCTGTGATCCATATTTCCAAAGTTCCCTTCAAATTTATGGTGAAGGGCCTGAAATCAATTTTTATGCTGATGATGATTACCGTGGTGTTCAACCTGTTTCTGACTCGGGGAACGCCTGTTTTTCACATCTGGGTGCTGACAGTGACAAAAGAAGGTATCGAGACGGCCGTCTTCATGGCGATACGTCTCGTCTATCTGATCCTCGGCTCCTCTGTCATGACGCTTACGACGACACCGAACGATCTGACGGACGGTCTGGAAAAATCCCTGGGGCCGCTGCGCAGGATCCGGGTGCCGGTACATGAGATCGCGATGATGATGTCGATTGCTCTTCGTTTTATCCCGATCCTGCTGGATGAGACGGACAAGATCATGAAAGCGCAGATGGCAAGGGGCGCGGATTTTGAATCCGGCGGCCTGATCCAGAAGGCAAAAAATATGATCCCGCTTCTGGTGCCTCTGTTCATTTCGGCTTTCCGCCGGGCGAACGATCTTGCCATGGCGATGGAGGCAAGAGGATATCACGGCGGCGAGGGAAGGACGAAGATGAAGCCGCTGGTTTACCAGCGCAGGGACAAACTGGCATACCTTTTGCTTTTGCTGTACCTCGTGCTGCTGTTTTTCGTGAACCGCATCGGATTTTTTGCCGGATTATTCTAGGCATTTACAAACAGAAATTTTGGTTTCGTTTTATCTGAATCGGGCATATAGAAGATATGAAAAAACTGTCGCGGGAGGGTTTATGAAGCGAGTAAAGCTGACCGTCGCGTATGACGGGACGAACTACTGCGGCTGGCAGGTCCAGCCGAACGGTGTGACGATAGAAAGTGAATTGAATAAGCATTTAAGTGAGCTTCTGAAGGAGGATATACACGTCATCGGGGCGAGCCGCACGGATTCCGGTGTACACGCCCGCGGAAATGTGGCTGTGTTCGATACTTCTGCAAGAATGCCGGCGGAGAAGATATCCTACGCGATGAATACGCGGCTGCCGGAGGATATACGGATTCAGGATTCCTGCGAGGTATCATCTGATTTTCATCCGCGCTTTTGCAGGACAGTCAAGACATACGAATACAAAATCTGCAACAGGAGATTTCCAGACCCCTGCAGCAGACTGTATTCGTTGTTTTATTATTGGGATCTGGATGAGAAAAAAATGCAGCAGGCTGCGGATCATCTCGTGGGTACGCATGATTTCACCAGCTTTTGCACCCACAAGCCGGAGGTGACGAACCACGTCCGGACGATCTACAGCCTTACTGTGATCCGTGATGGAGATATGATCACGATAAGGATCCGGGGCAACGGCTTCCTCTACAATATGGTGCGCATCATCGCCGGGACGCTGCTTCGCGTCGGAAGCGGGATGATGGAGCCGGAGCAGATCCCGGAGATCCTCAGGGCGCGGGATCGAAGTCTTGCGGGGGATACGGCAAGGCCGCAGGGGCTTACGCTGGTGAAAATTGAGTATCCGGAGCACGAAACAGTTTAAGAAGGCATGATTTGAAAATATCGCAGAGAAGGATCTGCAGGGGCGTCCACTCTGCGATATTTTCAAACCATGCCATCAAGCAAGTTCAAGCGTTCTCGTAGTCCTCAATATACTTCTTCAATTTTTCAAAAGCCCCCTTATAGATCAGGGACAGCAGCTTGTCCGTCCGCCGAAGCGCAAGCTGCATCTGCTCAGGAGTGATCAGGCCGTCCCGGGCAGCGTCGGCCAGCTCGTCCAGGTCGACAACGCGGACAAAGCCGTCAGGATAAACAATGACATCCACCAGCAGGTCAGTAAAAACGTATGTACTTTCAGACGCATTAAAGGTCTGTGAAATAATGTCGCAGTACCAACTGATCAGACGGCCCTCGTGGTCATAAAATTTGCTGACCTTGAAGCCGCGCTCCAGAAAATAGCAGGAATAACCGTGGTGCAGCGTCTTCTTGGGGCGGATGGTATTCCATTTCGTAACGATCACTTCCGAATCATGATAAAGAATCTGGTCGTTTTCCAGGAGAATACACTCATCTGGAATGATTCTTTTTCTGTATAATTTCATTTCACTCATCGAAACTCCCTCCTATATTATAACGGAAGTAATTGTTCAGAATGCAGGTCACAGACAAACTGTTCTGAACTGTTACGAACAGAATATCAAAGATCACAAAAAAAGTCTATATAAAGCCTGTCTCTTATACACATCTCCGAGCCCACGAGACGGAGCTACAT
>CAMTFT010000184.1 GCA_947071365.1 uncultured bacterium
AGATGTAGCTCCGTCTCGTGGGCTCGGAGATGTGTATAAGAGACAGATTCTTGCCGACCTCGTGGAGGAAGGCGCGCAGCTTATCATCACCCACAGCAATGCGCCCCAGGTCGGCATGATCCACACCGCCATGAATGAATTTGCAAAATTCCACGATACGTACGGCGCTCCCATGTCCGTCTGCTCTGCCATGAGCCAGGGATATATCGGCTACGATATCCAGAATGCCCTCCGCTCAGAGCTGCTTAAGCGCGGAATCTACAAGACCGTTGCCACTGTTCTCACCCAGGTAACGGTAGACCCGTATGACGAAGCCTTTTATCATCCTGTCAAGGTCATCGGGCGTTACCTCACCGCTGAAGAGGCCGCGGCCGAGGAGAAAAAGGGAAATTACGTCGTAGAGGAGCCTGGCAAGGGCTTCCGCCGTATCGTCGCAGCTCCAAAGCCTCTGGATATCGTTGAGATCGACGCTATCAATGCGCTGGTGGATGCCGGACATATCGTCATTGCCGGTGGCGGCGGCGGAATACCTGTCCTGAAGCAGGGAAGCAACCTCAAGGGTGCCAGCGCTGTCATCGAAAAGGATCTTGTCAGCGGCCGTCTCGCCGATCTGACGGATGCCGATGTGCTGATGCTGCTCACAAACGAAGAATTCGTTATCATCGGATACGGCACCGAAAATCCCGTGCCGCTCAAAGAGCTCACTCCTGCTGAGGCGATGAAGCATATCGAAAACAATGAATTCGGCAAAAACAAAATGCTTCCGAAAATCGAGGCATCCATTCATTTCGTTACTCAGAGATCGGGCCGTAAAGCTATCATCACCTCTGCCGACAAGGCGCGGGATGCATATCTTGGAAAGACGGGAACTGTTATTTCGTGATATCAGACTGCAGGGGCGCCAAGTACATTCTGCGACACCCTCATATAAAATGACCGGACATCACATCCGGTCATTTTTATATGTCTGTATTTACGTATTCACAGAAGTATGCGGACTCACTTTTACTCCGCCGCATCCCCCAAAGCTTCCGCAGGCATTGTTCTGATCTCCATCTTCCCTTCTCTGACAAGGTTTATAAAAATCTCTGCAAGCTTCGGGTCAAACTGTTTGAATTTCTGCTGTTCCAGAACCTCCAGCGCCTTTTCCACAGGCATTGCTTTCTTGTAGCTTCTTCTTGATATCATTGCATCGAAGGAGTCCACCACACACAGGATCCGGCCCATGACCGGGATATCCTCTCCAGCAAGTCCTCTCGGATATCCGAAACCGTCGTATCTTTCGTGATGAGACAGCACTGCCGGAATCACATAATCCAGCGACGGCAGGTGCCGGATGATCCCGATCGAATTTTCCACGTGCCCCTTCATGATCTCATACTCTTCCACCGTTAATTTTCCCGGCTTGTTCAGGATATCCTCACGGATCCCGATTTTTCCGATATCGTGAAGCAGCCCCGCTTCTTTTACAATATCGATGCACTCCTGATTCATTCCGAAGGCCCGGGCAAGCTCCGACGCGTAGTAGGCAACATTCTGCGAATGGCCGAATGTATAATGATCCTTCGTATCGATCGCCGCCGTCAGCGCATATATCGTAGACGCATACGTATCATAATAGCTTACTCTTCCCTCGCCGTGTTCCGCCCTTCCCGCGGCCTCCACATCCTCCGAATACAGAACAACTGTATTCTTTCCGGAGCGTTTTGCGCTGTAGACAGCCAGATCCGCGTTCGCTATCAGCTCCTCCGCAGATGACGCCATATACGGAAAAGCACAGATGCCGCAGCTTAAGGTCAGCGCCTTCAGCTTGTACAGGCTGGTCTGACCATTCATTCCACGCACCTGTTCCAGCACGGATTCGGCAAGTATTTTCGCAGAATAAATATCATATGACGGAAGCAGCACGGAAAACTCCTTGCCGGTCATCCGAAACGCGATCCCGCTGTCCGCCACCGTTGCACGGATGATCGAAGCGATCTTCTGAAGGGCAGCATCTCCCTCCTGCGCACCGTACAATTGATTGTACAGCTTGAAATCATCCACGTTGATCATAATCAGAACAAGGGAACGCTCTTTATCGTTTTCAAACTGTTCGGCAATCACCTCGTAAAAATGCTTTCGGTTAAACAGGCCGGTGAGCTCATCCTTTCGTGCCTCATCGTACACCTGCTCGTACATCTTTGAGTTCTTTACCGCCATACAGCACACGGAATTTGCCGAAACCAGAAGGCTGAAATCGTCATAATTGTACGCACGCCCCTTTTCCTTCCGGGACAGCATAACGATTCCAACCAGATCACTGCTGTCCTTCATGGATACGAGACACTCCACGCCCCATTCCTTAAGCTGCTGCTTCTCCTGCTCCCACATGGAATGATAGCTGTTCGTTCTTTCAAAATCCTCCATGAGAAGGCAGCCCTCATAAGTCTGCATATACTGGACAAGTGGATGATCCGCCCGCATCACAAAGCCCTTTTTTTCCAGAGGACTTGCAGTCTGCTCCATGACATACGCACCGTTTCCGTCGCTGATAAACACGTACACCCGGCTGACATCGATCATTTTCTGGATAACTTCCACAAGGCCGGAAAGTATTTCATCCTTCTTCAGCGTCTTGGAAACTGTATAGCTGAACTGTTTGATCGTCTCTGCCTGAACCTGCTCTTCCTTCACAAAAAGGTTGTCCAGGAATCTTTTCATGACCAGCACCAGCAGATAGATCGTCCCCACCATCATCAGTGCGATCAAAAGGATAGCCATCGACTCACTTACGCCGATCGTTTCCTGCAGCCCGCTTTTCAAAGGCCCGAGCACGCTCTGGAATAACAGGGCGCTGATCAGGATGGCAACGACGTAGCAATTTGTGGGCGCCACCAGCACCGTCAGCTTAAACAACCGCTTTTTGTACAGCGCATAAAACAGCAGATACGCAAAAATCATGCTGGAGATGATATCCACAGGAATTCCCGAGAATATCTTCATCGTCGCCGCAACATTCCCGACGGCAACTATCAATATGCCGATCAGAACAGGCCGAAGCTGCCGGAGCATCAGGATATCCCCCTTGCAGTACCGGAAGAAAAGCCGGACGATCTCTGCCAGAATGAAAATACAGGCCACCACCATAATATAGATCGGCCAGTCATAGCTGTAAATGAACTTTATCTTTCCGTTTGCCCCGACTACGACCTCCGGAGTCGGGATCAGTATCTGAGTTTTCAGATTTACAAGATAACAGACGAGAAAGAACACAAGCCAGAAACGCCTGCCTCTCCTGTGCTTTTCATCCAGAAAATCAAGGTAGAACCTGTAAAATCCATATGGAACCATCATGATTCCGCAGATCGACACGTAATGCCAGAAATTGACGGAAGGCCAGAACTGTATACGCATCATAAATGAACCGCCGCTCCACAGAATCAGGATCAGCAGCAGCAAAAGAAACGAGTTGATCACCTTCGTCTTCCTGGCAGAAGCAAACGCCAGAAACAGGAAAAGGTAACCAAGCAGCGCAATTACCGATATCCAACTATAGCTTACCATCGCTGCCTCCCTTCCGAAGCGGCTCCCGCAGATTCTGGAGCGCAACAAAATCTGCTGCTTCATGAAGCGGCGGATTCATCTTTCGTATCCTGTGCCCATACGTCAGTTCAAATTCCCGGAATGTGCCGCATCTGACGATTGTTATGTTCAGAGGATCTATGTCAAGAATTTTCTTCAGATCCGTATAATCATGATCCACATACTTAAAGTATACGCTCAGATGCTCTTTTAGGATCTCCCTGCTCACCGCAGTTCTCAACAGGGTACTGCGATCCATCTCCACATACAGATGAAGCTGCGGCCGGTTCTCCTTCGTGTACTCCTTAATTGCAAACCAGTCTTCTATCTGAAGCCCTGACAGCTCGATCGAATGCCGGATCGAATTCTCCGTAATCCTGGTAAATCCTGCAATATCTATCACCCAGGGCACTCTGTCTATGTACGAAAATCTCGGGATCTGCGTCCCGTCCTCCCTGCATCCGATCCCGAGGCAACGATAGATATCCCCCACCCGATACCGGACGAAGGCGCCTCCCTTCAGGACAGTGACTACGATCTCATACTTTTCACCTGGAATCACCTCATCCATCAGGTATGTTCTCGGCACGTAGGACGGATCCTCCAGATTTTTGTACATCTCGTCCTCAGGAATAAATTCATAAAAGCAGGCATCCGGGAAAAAATACATGCCGTTTCTCGACCACGTCTCCGTACCGACACACGTTGGTTCGGTGCCCGCAAATATTTCCATCGGGCGAACGCCCCACATCTGCTCCAGATCGTCCTTATAACACCAGTTGTCCGTACCTGCACACATAAATCCTTTTAACGTAAAAAGATCCTTCGGCAGAAGCTTCCGGCCCTCCTGGCGGCATTTTCTTTTCGCGGCTATATACCGCATCATCATTTTGGGAGAAATTTTATTGAGCTTTTCCGATAATGAGCTGTTCTGGCCGTTCTCCTGTATGGACGCAATACTTTTGCTGACAAAATACGTCACGCTTCCCAGACCGAAGAAGTATTCGATTCCCTTCTTCAGTCCCATCTTAAAGCCTTTTGCATTCCGCTCCCGAAAGCTCATACTCACAGCCTCTTTTACCGGCGGAAGATATTCAATGTCTATCTCGTCATTGATCAGCAGCGGAAGAAGGCCCGTTGCGTATGGCAGAGGTGCCAGCGCATACAGCATGTGATCCGTAACAGATATGTCAAAATCACCGCGTCCCTTTCCAGTCGCCAGAATAAAGCATGCCATAACGTTTCGCTTATACGTATCCAGCATACTTCTCGTATACGGCGCTACCTTCATGGGATGCATGCCGCCCTCCCAGGTCGTCTGTATCCACAATACCGCTTCATCAGGAAGACAGCCTGTCTCCTTCCGGAGCAGAATGTCCGCATAATCATCATACGTTGTCCTGTCTCTTATACACATCTGTCGCTGCCGACGACTTAATAGGTGTAGATCTCG
>CAMTFT010000185.1 GCA_947071365.1 uncultured bacterium
TTAACATTCTCAATATTCAATTTTTAAAGCAGCCACCGAAAGATGGCTTATTTGTTGTGTGCTTAAGGTAATGGATACCCTCTACTTCTCATTTTCAATCTTTCTCCTCCTACAGCAATATCCCTGCTGCCAATCAAATATCCTGATGCAGTATATCACCGATCCTTCTGCGCCCCAGACTGCCTCCAGAGTCGTTTTCCCGGTCTCCCGGGAGCAGGAGCTTACCTTCGAAAAAATTCTGCACGCGCAGGATTCCGGCGTTTGACCGCCGCTGCTTTAGTTTTTTTTAACAATTCATCCCCTTGCAACCGCCCTGCAAATCCTCTATACTGTATGTTGGAATTGGATGTACCGCAGGAACCGGGTTCCTGCGCGTATTTTGATTAAATGACGTGCATTTGAAAGGATTTTGCTGCATGAAACAAAACTCTACCCCTAAAAAAGGAGCAAACAAAGAAACGCCCGCTGCCGCCACCTCCGCCGGTGTCAGTACAGAACACACGATGGATCAGGTGCCCCGGGGCAAAAGCCAGCGTTTTATTAAGAACAACCAGTATTTTACGATCTGTATTTACGGCGGCGTTATGGTACTTCTCTCCGCCATTATCTTCAAATGTATTATTGACATTGACCAGACAAAGGCGTGGTTCGGGCAGATCTTTACCATGCTCAGCCCCTTTATCTTCGGAGCGCTGCTGGCGTACGTCCTGAACCCAATGGTTCACATGTTTTACCGCTGGATCGGGAATCTCTGCGACCGCGCCCACGTTAAATTCAAACACAGCGTACATACGGTGGTGGCCATACTGATCACATACGTTATCGTATTTGGGTTCGTTATCCTGACGCTGGTTTTCGTGCTTCCTGAGATCGCCAAGAATATCATTGATTTCGTCAACTATATCCCGACGGCCTATGAGACGGTCATGGATATGCTGCTGCGGCTGCAGGAGCGGTTCCCGTCACTGGATATCTCGGCTATCAGCAAGCCCCTTTCCGATGCGATGCCGGAGCTCGTTTCGACGCTGCAGGGCTTTGCGACGAACATGATTCCTGCCATCTACACGATATCCATGTCCATCGCCGGATGGGTCGTCAATCTACTGCTTACTGTCATCGTCTCCATCTATATGCTGTATGATAAGCGCCGGATGATGCGGGTTTCCTGGAAGATCATTTACGCATTCCTCCCAGCAAAGCGTATTCCGGCCTGCAAGGAGATCCTGGCAGAATGCAACCGCCTGTTCAGCAGCTTTGTGGTAGGGAAGTTTATTGACTCCCTGATCATCGGCGCGCTCTGTTTCGTCCTGATGACGATCATGCGGCTGCCGTACACGCTGCTTATCAGCCTGATCGTAGGCATCACGAACATGATCCCGTATTTCGGCCCCTTTATCGGAGCCATTCCCGGCATCCTTATTATGCTGTTCATCAGCCCGCTCAACGCTGTGGCATTTACGATTCTGATCCTCTGCCTGCAGCAGTTTGACGGCCTGATCCTCGGCCCGAAGATTCTCGGTGATTCCACCGGCATGAAGCCGCTCTGGATCATCTTCGCAATTACCGTGGGCGGCCAGCTCGCAGGTGTCATCGGAATGTTCCTGGGAGTTCCGCTGGTGGCTTTTATCAGCTATCTTCTCGACCTTTATCTGAACCATCGGTTAAAGAAGAAAAACGTCACCGATTCCATGATAGACGGCGCATTAAAAAATATGGAGCTGGACGATTGATCCAGCTCCATATTTTATTACGCACTTATTTTTTCGTACTTATTTTTTGCCAGGCTTCGGAGCTCCCAGCATTTTTTTCACTTCATCAAAGGATTTTCGCAGTTGCAGCGCCTTTTTATTCAGGGCGGGCTTATCGTATGTCAGAAGATACAGCTTTTTCCGAACGCCTCCCAGACGCATAATAACCTCCCGGGCTTCTATTCACTATATTAATATGATGCCGGGGCACAAAGTTTCTGGGGGACGTTCGTTTAATACCAGAGGAAACGGGGCAAATCAGCAGGAACTACGGGTTCAGCAATTCCGGGAAATAATCATCTTACAGATCGGATTGCCCTGGGATGAAAAGCGCTCCTCATATTCTGTCATGATATTGCCCTGCATCATCTTCTCGTTATGGTGCAGATCGAAGGTGCTCTCCTCCAGTATCCATCCGGCCTCCTCCACCTGCTCCAGCGCAAAATCAAACAGCGCGCGGTTGTCCGTTTTGAACTCCACCTTTCCCTCCGGCTTCAATATCCGGGCGTAACGCGCCAGAAATTCCTTGCTGGGCAGGCGGCGTTTCGCGTGACGATCCTTCGGCCAGGGATCTGAAAAGTTCAGATAGATCCCGGACACCTCATCCTCTCCGAATACCTCCGGCAGCTCCTCCGCATCCATCCGGAGGAAATACAAATTGGAAAGCTCAGGGAGCTGCTCCCGTTTTTCCAGGGCGCGCAGCAGCACGCTGGAATACTTCTCGATGCCGACATAATTCCGTTCCGGATACCGCATCGCCAGCTCCGTGATGAACCGTCCCTTCCCCATGCCTACTTCAAGATAGATCGGCTGATCATTTCCGAACACCGTGTTCCAGCAGCCTCTTTTTTCCTTCATCACATCCTCATGCACAACGAATTCGCTGGCAGCTATCGCTTCCCGGGAGCCGGGTATATTTCTCAATCTCATATCTTTCTCTCCATTTATTATTTTATCGCGGCTGTCCATCATCTGTCACACTCCTGACAGTTACATTTTGTTAACAACTTCATATTTCCATCACATTTCTGTTTTGCCGCTGTAGATATTTTCTCAGAAATCTCCGAAAAGTCAAGTATTTCCTGCATTTTTATACTTTTCTCCAGCCAGATGGAAGCGATTTTTCTTTTGGAAGTCTTTTCTTTTTTTATTATCTAGTTATTGACTTTTTGTTAAATATCGAGTACTATTTTAAATAAGATGTAAAAAATTTGTAATTTTTATTTTTACAGGAATTTGAGAGGATATGATGTTATGAGAAAGCGTAAAGTGCTGGTTCTGCTCTCTCTTGCCGGTCTGCTGGCCTTAAGCTCACCGGTCATGACAGCAGAGGCCGCATGGAAGAAGACATCCGCCGGCCTGATGTACACTCAGAGCGCATCCCCCGGATATATAACAGGATTGAAGAAGATCAAGAAATACACGTACTACTTCAACTCCAAGGGTATTGTGCAGAAGGGATTTCAGAAGATAAAAAAGAAGCTGTATTACTTCGAATCCCACGGCAGGATGGTGACCGGGTGGATCACCACTGAGGATGGTAAAAAATATTATGCAGATAAAGACGGTGTCGTTGCCGTAGACAAATGGGTCGGCGATTATTATTTCCAGTCAGACGGCTCCATGGCGGTAAATACATGGATCTACGGGAAATGGGTCGGTGCAGACGGCAGATACACCGGAGTCCGAAACAATGTCGGATGGGTGAAGGATAACGGCAAAACGTACTACTACGATGCCAACAGCCAGATGGTAAAGGGCTGGCTGTCCACCGGCGGCAAAATGTACTATATGGATTCCGTCACAGGAGCCATGAGAACAGGCTGGATCACAGTAAGCGGTTCCAAATACTACGCCAACAAGAATACAGGCGCCATCCTTACCTCCAAATGGAAGAGCGGCAAATACCTGAAGAGCAACGGCGCCATGGCCACCGGCTTCACAAAGATCGGTAAATATACCTATTACTTCACTTCCTCCGGCGTCCAAAAGAAGAGCTGCTGGATCAAGAAGAATAAGAAGTATTATTACCTCAACAGCAAGGGAGTCATGCTGAAGAAAAAATGGGTAAACAAAAAATACTACGTCACAGCAGACGGCTCCAGAGCTTCGGGATGGACGACAGTCAAGAAAAAGACGTACTACTTCAGCCCCGAAACCGGGCTTCGGAAAACCGGCTGGCTCTCCGTTAACGGACAGCGTTACTGGCTGGACAAAAAGGGCGTTCTGCAGACGGGACGGTGGCTGTGGTCCAAGAAGTATTACGCCACAAAGGACGGTTCCGTACTCAAGGGTCTGAACGCGGTCGGCAAATATATTTATTACTTCAACACAAAGACCGGAAAGAAGCTGACCAAGACGCTGAAGACCGTCGGTGCTGATACATACTACTTCCAGAGCAACGGTACGGCAGCCAAAAACAAATGGCTGAAGATCAACGGAAAGTATTACTACTTCCAGAGTACCGGAAAGATGGCAAAGAGCACATGGGTCGGCAAGTATTACGTAGGGCCTGACGGTGTGAGAACGAGTCAGACAAAGACCGTCGGATGGTCTACGGTAAACGGCAAAAAATATTACTTCGACAGCAACGCCAATATGGTCACCGGATGGCAGACGATCAGCGGCAACAAGTATTACTTTGATGCCAACGGTGTGATGCAGACCGGTATCCTGACGATAGGAAGCACGAAGTATTACTTCTACTCCGATGGACGTATGGCGGTATCCATTACTATGATAATCGGTGCCAAGCAGTATACGATCAACTCAAAGGGTGTCATCACCAGCGAGGAAAGCCTGAAAGTATCTGACAGCACCAAGGGCGGACAGATCGTCAACTTTGCATTGCAGTACGTCGGCAATCCATACGTCTACGGCGGCACCAGCCTGACAAAGGGCGCTGATTGTTCCGGATTTGTTCAGACCGTATTTTCGAACTTCGGCATCAAGCTTCTCCGTGTAGCTGATGACCAGATGAAAGGGCCCACCAGTTCTTATATCAAAAACTACGGATACAAGAAGGCCATCGTAGTCGATATTAACAGCATTCAGCCGGGAGACCTTCTCTTCTACGGTTCCGGCAACTATGCATCCCACGTTGCGATCTACATGGGCAATGGCAAGATCGTACACGCCAGCAATTCACAGCCATACCCGGCAGGCGGCATCAAGGTATCGAATTACAATTACCAGACACCGCTTCGGGCCGTGAGGTATTGGAGCTGTCTCTTATACACATCTCCGAGCCCACGAGACGGAGCTACAT
>CAMTFT010000186.1 GCA_947071365.1 uncultured bacterium
TTAATGTAAACATACTCATATATCTTATTCCAATCCAACTTTTCTGTCAATACATATTTCTGAAAAACTTGTAAAAAATAAGGATAAAAAGGAAGAGTACAAAGGAGAGCTGTTATGATGGGAAATTTTCAGATTCGGACAGATCTGGCTCTGGAGGCCAGAGAAAGCTATGGAGAGGATGATATCAGGATCCGCGGAGTGAAGATCGAAGAGGAGGCGGATGAGGAAAGAGAGATCTATACCACCATTGTAAAGATCGAGACAGAGAACGGTGCGAAGGCCATGGGAAAACCGGTGGGAATGTACATTACGATCGAGGCGCCCAACATGTCAGTACCGGATGAGGATTATCACCGGGAGATATCGGAGGAGCTGGCAAAGTATCTTAAGCGGATCATGGGGGAGCGCCATGGCTCTGTTCTGGTGGTGGGCCTGGGGAACCGGGACGTGACGCCGGATGCCCTGGGGCCGGATGTGGTAAACAACCTTCATATTACGAGACATATGATAAAGGAGTACGGCCGTGCCGTCTCTGATCTGGAGCGGGAGAAGGAGATCAGCGCCATTGTCCCGGGAGTCATGGCACAGACGGGGATGGAGACGCTGGAGATCATAAAAGGTGTTGTGGGGGAGACGAGGCCGGAGATCGTCATTGCCATCGATGCGCTTGCAGCCCGCAGCACGAAGCGGTTGAACCGGACGATCCAGATCACGGACACGGGAATCAATCCCGGCTCCGGCGTGGGGAATCACCGCAATGCCATCAATGAGGAAACGCTGGGTGTCCCGGTGATTGCAGTGGGGGTTCCTACGGTGGTGGATGCTGCGACGATCGTCAATGATACGATGGAGGAACTGATTGCGCAGATGGACAGTTCGGCCAGTATGCAGAGGCTGGGCGGTACGCTGGGAACGCTGAATCAGGCGGAAAAGCATCAGATGATACGGGAGCTGATCTCACCGCATCTGAATACGATGTTCGTGACGCCGAAGGATATTGATGAGACGGTGAAATATCTGAGCTATACCATATCGGAGGGGCTGAATATTGCGTTTTCCGGACAATAAGGTGCTGCCGGACAGTTTTTCACCGGACGGTGGATTCGGTGATTGACTTTGGAAAGGACAGGGGATATTATAAGTTATCGAAATTGATGTACAGGAAGGAACCAAGAGGAATGCCCCGGAAAGAGAAGAAGGGCCGCAGGGCCTATTTGAATGACATTAAGATGAATGAAAGCGGCAAATACGTCTATGAGGGGACGTGTTATTTCTGGAATGAGGAAGGGGAGAGCCGCTGCCGTGTGCTGGTAAGGCTGTGGATTCTGTGCGGGGTGCTTGTTGTCGCTGCTGTGGCGGCGGGGTGTATTCCGGCTCCGGGGATGGGGAATTGCATTTATCTCGTACTGCCGTATGCGCTGGAAGTCATCGCGGCGGTCGGTGTGTGCTGGGGGCTGGGAAGGCTGACTTTTGGGGGAGATCCCCTGCGGGAGTACGTATATCAGGCCACGGCAGAAAAAATACCGGGACGCTCTGCACTTGCGGCAGTGCTGGCAGTCCTTACGGCTGCGGGAGAGATCATATATGTGATCCAGAACGGAATGCAGGATGATGCGGGAATGTTTGCACTGTGCCTGATACTGGAAGGTGCAGCGGCTGTTTCTGCTGTGTATCTGCGCCGGGTGGTGTCGGGGCTTTCCTGGGACAAAAGGCGGCAGTAATGACGAAGAAAAAGCTGTTTCGTTCCAGACCGGATGATTTCACTTGTGCCGAAGAAATTGCCGCTAACTTATTTATATTCAAATTAGTGAATAATTGTGCAAATTTTCCATCAAATCTATAAATTGCCTGTCTGTTTTCAGGCAGAATCATCAATAAAAAATTGACAAAACCTGCGGAAGCAGGTATACTTAAAAAATATAGAAAGAACTTTCGCAGCGATGTTGCAAGGGGGGATATCCCCCCTTTATGCTTGCTATGCAAGCATAAACCCCCTGTTCGCTGAGGTTCTTTATGATAAAAAAGAAGAAGGAGGAATTATTAAGTATGACAAATGCAAAAAAAATGTTAGCGCTTTTGCTGGCGACTGGCATGACACTTGGCCAGATCATGAGCGTGTCAGCAGAAGAGGCTTCGACGGAAGCCGTGACAGAAGCTGCTTCTGCAGCTACAGAGGCCACAGACGGACAGACCCTGGTGGCATCTACCAACCATTTCGAGGCAAAGTTCTCACCGTTCTTTGCGGCAAGCAGTGAGGATCAGAATGTTGTTGACCTGACTCAGCTCACTCTGGTTACGACAGACCGTGTAGGTGCGGTTGTGGAGAACGCGATTGAAGGAGAGACACGTTCCTACAATGGAACTGACTATACATATTACGGACCGGCCAGCGTTGCGGTTACGGAGAACGAGGACGGCAGTGTTTATTACGATTTTACCCTGAGAGACGACCTTGTGTTCTCTGATGGCACACCGGTGGATATTGACGATGTAATTTTCAGTCTTTATGTGCAGAGTGACCCGACGTATGACGGATCTGCTACGCTATACAGCAACCCGATCCTTGGCATGGAAGAGTACCGTTCCGGTATGTCCACACTGTCTGTACTTCTGGCAGCGGCAGGCGAGGACAACACGGACTTCAGCCTCTGGACAGAGGAACAGCAGACTGCATTCTGGGCTGCTGTAAATGAAGGCGGTACAGCTTTTGCACAGGAGATCGTGGATTACTGTGTGGGAGCGGGCATGTGTGAAGAAGGCGATGTAGCCACGGCAGCAGCAAACTGGGCATTTGACGGCCTGGAAGCAGACGCTACGGCTAAGGATTTCTTCCTGGCAATTGCTGAAAATTATGGATGGAACTTCTCCGCAATGGAGGCTGAGACAGCCGGCACAGCGCTTGCTGACCTGATTCCGGAGGACGTTTACAACTACTCTACGGTAGGTGTGGAGACAGGCGAATCCGCAGACCATATCGAGGGTATCCAGAAAACCGGCGATTACAGCGTACGTATCGTTGCAACGGAGGTTGCTGCGAACCTGATCTATTCACTTGGTATTCAGATCGCTCCGCTGCATTACTATGGTGACGAATCTCTGTATGACTATGACAACAACAAATTCGGTTTTGAGAAGGGTGACCTTTCCAAGGTGCGTTCCGTGACGACAAAGCCTCTCGGCGGCGGCGCTTACACCTTCAAGGATTACTCAAACGGTACGGTTTATCTGGAAGCAAACCCGACCTACTTCAAGGGCGAGCCGAAGATCAAATACCTGAACCTGCTGGAGACTCTGGAGGATGACAAGACCGTAGGTATCGAGGCCGGTACGATCGATATCGGTGATCCGTCCTACTCAGGCGAGGTTCGTAAGCAGATCACAGAGTACAACGGCGGCGACGATACACTTGAGGGCGATGTTGTTACGATCAAGCTGTATGATTTCCTGGGATACGGCTACATTGCGCTGAGCGCAAACAACGTGAAGGTTGGCAGCGATCCGGCATCCGACGCTTCCAAGAACCTGCGTAAGGCAATCAGTACGGTTCTGGCTGCTTACCGTGATGAGTCCATCGACTCTTACTACGGCGACACAGCGGCTGTTGTGAACTATCCGATCTCCAGTACATCCTGGGCAGCTCCGCAGGTAACGGACGACGGCTACGAGGTAGCATACTCCAAGGATGTGGAGGGCAACCCGATCTACACAGACGGCATGAGTGTAGAAGAAAAGTATGACGCAGCGCTTCAGGCAGCGCTTGGATTCTTTGAGGCAGCAGGCTATACCGTAGAAGATGGCAAGCTGACAGCAGCACCGGAAGGCGCGAAGCTTGAGTACCAGATCAATATTGGCGCAAACGGCGCTGGCGATCACCCGTCCTTCCTGCTTCTGAAGAATGCGGCAGACGCACTGGCGAAGATTGGCTTCACTCTGAACGTAAATGATATCACGACGGCTTCCGAGCTGTATCAGACGTATCAGTCCGGCGTGGCTGAAGGATGGTGTGCAGCATGGCAGGCAACTCCGGATCCGGATATGTACCAGTTGTATCACAGTCAGGGAAGCACAAACTACTACTGCATCAATGATCCGGAGCTGGATGATCTGATCGTAGGCGGACGTCAGTCAACCGATCAGGAATATCGTAAGACTCTGTACAAGGCGGCTATGGATATTATCATGGACTGGGGCGTTGAGATCCCGATCTACCAGAGAAGCGAGTGCTACATCTTCTCTACAGAGCGTGTAAATATCGATACGCTTACTCCGGATATGACTCCGTACTGGAGCTGGATGAATGAGGTTGAGACACTGGAGATGAACTAACAAATCCTTGTGTGCTGAGGGGCTGCCAGTCAGCCCCTCTTTCGTTACCGCGGGGGATTTAAGCCGGCTTTGGCAGGGGTTCTTTTCTTTCGCGGAATCGATTGATATACAGGAAAATATATACAGACAGGAGGATTTGTATGAAGAAATTCATTGCAAAAAGAATTGCATTTTCCGTGATGATTCTTTTTTGCGTTTCTTTTATCATTTATGCGCTGATGCGCTGCCTGCCGGGATCCTTTGTGGAAAATATGGCGATGACGCTTTCTCAGGCGCCCGGCGCCAAGCCCTTTGAGGAGTGGCTGGCTCAATTGAACGCGAGCTACGGCATGGACAAGGGAATCGTTCCGGGCTATTTCGTATGGCTTTCCGATGCGATCCGCGGAGATTTTGGCGACAGTTGGAAATTTATCGTTCCGGTGACGCAGAAGTTCCGTGAGGTCATCTGGCTTTCCTTTGCCATGGGCGGCATTGCTTTTTTGCTGGAGCTGATCATTGCGATCCCGCTGGGCGTGATTGCATCAACGAAGCAGTATTCCAGACTGGATTACGGCATTACAGCCGGTGCTCTGGTGGGTATTTCCCTGCCGACCTTTTTCTTCGCTACGATTTTGAAGCTTGTCTTTTCCGTAAAGCTGGGCTGGTTTGACCTGTATGGCATCGTAGGAAGAAATTATGCGCAGCT
>CAMTFT010000187.1 GCA_947071365.1 uncultured bacterium
GTATATTTTATCATGTCTTTTCACCTATATTCTCTTCTTTTTAAACATCGTATAAAATGTGTAATCAATTTCACTTTTATATGTGAAATACCCCTTCTTTTGGCCAAAAAAGGAAGGGGAAGCCGTAACAGGCTTCCCCTTCCTCATCCGAAACGCTCCGCCGGCGTCTGCCGGCTTAAATTATCCTTCAACCAAAAATGGACTGATCCTTTCTCTGATGCTCATGTCATCTGAATCATACCTAAGCTGCAGTGGTTGTGATAAATCCAAAGCAAGAATTCCCATAATGGACTTTGCATCCACGGTTCTTCTACCTGTTCCCAGGTCAAAATTTGCGTCGAACCGGTCAATCTGATTCACGAACCGGCTAACCTGATCTGCACTGTTAAATTTTACATATACCTGCTGCATACTCTTCTCCTTTCTTGAAATGAAGTTATAATTTTGTATTATTATATATTCTCTTTTTTTATCTGTAAATCAACAAAATGCTGGTTTTTTCGCCATTTTATTATCCATTTTGCCGTATTTTCCAGCATCTTATATCGCTCGTAGCATGGCCGCTCGTCAACCTAAGAAATTTGCCCTTGCAAGCAAGCGAAGTTCCTGTAAGCTATATTGTTCGCAGCATGGCCGCCCGTCAGCTTAAGAAGTTTACCCTTCCAAGCAAACTTCTTATAAGTTATAGTACACAGTATTCCCACTAATTGTTCAGAATATTCATAAATTCTTCTCCGGTGATCGTTTCACGCTCGTACAGGAACTGGGCCAGCTCATCCAGCTTTCCTCTGTTTTCCAGAAGGATCTGCATTGCTTTTTCATGCTGCTTCTTCACCAGCTCCACTACCTGGCGGTCGATCTCTGTCTGCGTCTCCGCGGAACATGCAAGAGAAGCATCCCCGCCAAGGTACTGGTTGTTGATCGTCTCCAGCGCCACCATGTCAAAGTCCTTACTCATACCGTACCGGGTGATCATGGCCCTGGCAAGCTTCGTAGCCTGCTCAATATCGTTGGCCGCCCCCGTCGTCACGGAGCCGAAGATCACTTCCTCTGCCGCCCGGCCTCCTGTGTACGTCGCGATCTTGTTCTCGATTTCTTCCTTTGACATCAGGTAATGATTGCCTTCCTCCACCTGCATCGTGTACCCGAGAGCGCCGGAAGTACGGGGAATGATCGTGATCTTCTGAACAGGAGCAGAGTTCGTCTGCTTCGCCGCCACGAGAGCATGACCAATCTCATGATAGGAAACTACCAGCTTCTCCTTCGCGGTCAGGATCGCATTCTTCTTCTGGTAGCCTGCGATGACTACCTCAATACTCTCCTCCATATCGGCCTGAGTCGCATATCTCCTGCCGTCCCGCACAGCCCGAAGCGCCGCTTCGTTCACGATATTGGCAAGCTCAGCTCCTGATGCGCCGGAAGCCATACGCGCGATCTTATTGAAATCCACATTGTCCGCAATCTTGATTTTTTTCGCATGTACCTTGAGGATCTCTTCCCTTCCTTTCAGATCAGGAAGCTCCACCGGCACCCGGCGGTCAAAACGCCCCGGACGCGTGAGCGCAGGATCCAGAGATTCCGGGCGGTTCGTTGCAGCCAGAATAATGACCCCGGTATTGCCCTCAAATCCGTCCATCTCCGTCAGAAGCTGGTTCAGCGTCTGCTCACGCTCGTCATTGCCGCCGATCTGCCCGTCACGCTTTTTACCGATGGCATCTATTTCATCGATGAACACGATACAGGGAGCCTTTTCCTTCGCCTGTTTGAACAGATCCCGAACCTTAGAGGCGCCCATGCCGACGAACATTTCCACGAATTCCGAACCTGACATGGAGAAGAACGGTACGTTCGCTTCCCCTGCCACAGCCTTCGCCAGCATCGTCTTGCCTGTTCCGGGAGGGCCTACGAGCAGAATTCCCTTCGGCATGGAAGCTCCGATTTCTTTATACTTACCAGGAGTATGCAGGTAATCCACGATCTCCGCAAGATTTTCCTTCGCCTCATCCTCCCCGGCCACATCTGCAAAACGGATACCCTCGGAGGATTTTACGTATACCTTCGCGTTGCTTTTTCCCATATTGAACATCATGGAATTACCGCCCGCCTTGTTCATCAGCTTCTTTGTCAGCATCTGCCCGATGAAAATGAAGATCACCAGCGGCAGGATCCAGGACATCAGAATGCTCATAAGAATCGAAGGCTCCTCCACGATCTCACTGCCGAACTGTGCCTCGGATTTGTAAAGACGTTCTGCAAGATCCGGGTCATCCATCTTTCCGGTCTTAAAAATCTGGGTTTCTTCCTTATTCGTAAACAGGATCTGATTATCCTGTACCTCCACCCGACCGATCTGCTTTTCCTCAGTCATCGTCATAAAGGTACTGTAGTCCACCTGCTTTACCTTCCGCTGCTCCATATACGGAATCGCCAGGAAATTAAGCAGAAAAATCACGATAATCGCAATCATATAATAAAATGCCAGTGATTTTCTTGGTTTTTTTATCTCATTCATTCGAATTCCTCCTTATACTGACAGCAGGAGATCATTTCCCTTCTGCCGCAGAGTGCCGCATTGCCTGCGGTCATTCTTCATGTTCCCTGCATTTTTCAAGAGACAGCTTAAGCACCTCTGAAATTTTCTTCACCGGAACGATCTTCAGTTTCTCCTTTACTTCCTCTGCGACATCTTTCAGGTCCTCCACATTGTCAGCCGGTATCAGAACCTCGGTGATACCTGCCCGCTGTGCCGCCATCAGCTTTTCAGGAAGACCGCCAATCGGAAGGACACTTCCCCGAAGCGAGATCTCTCCTGTCATGGCAAGCGCTGTGCTGGCTGTCTTTCCCGTCAGCAGTGAAACCAGCGCCGTGACGATCGTTACTCCGGCAGACGGGCCATCCTTCGGCACGGCTCCCGCCGGCACATGGATATGCAGGTCATTGTCCTTCAGCTTCTCTGCCTCCTTCGGATACAGCGCTTTCACGAGACTGACCGCAATCTGCACGGACTCTTTCATGACATCCCCAAGCTGTCCCGTAATGATCAGCTCACCGCTGCCGGGGATCAGCCTTGACTCCACGAAAAGGATCTCTCCCCCGGCGCTGGTCCATGCAAGCCCCGTCACCACTCCGGGAACGGCCTTTTCCAGCCTGCTGTCATGGTGTGTCCGCTGGTTGCCGAGGAAATCCGGCAGCCTCTTTTTGCTTACCGTAATGCTCTTCTGCTCGCCCTTTACCAACTTCACCGCCGCATACCGGCACAGTGTACTGATCTGCTTTTTCAGTCCCCGCACCCCGGATTCCATCGTATATTCATCAATAATCCTGCGGATCGCTTCATCCGTCACCTTCAGCGTCCGTGGACGGATACCCGTATCCTCCATCACCTTCGGAATCAGATGTCTTTTTGCTATCTGCATTTTCTCAACGGCTGTATAACCCGGGAACCGGATCACCTCCATACGGTTCAGCAGCGGCTCAGGAATCGTATCCGTGGTGTTCGCCGTGCAGACGAACAGGACATCCGACAAGTCATACGGAACATTCATATAATGGTCGGTAAATGTCCCGTTCTGCTCTGGATCCAGCACCTCCAGCAGCGCACTGGCCGGATCTCCGCCGTAATCCTTCGCCAGCTTATCCACCTCATCCAGTACCATGACGGGATTTGATGTGCCGCATCGTTTCATACCCTCCATGATGCGTCCCGGCATGGCTCCGATATACGTCCTGCGGTGTCCCCGTATCTCCGCCTCATCCCGGATGCCGCCAAGACTGATACGCACGTATTTCCGATCCAGCGCCCTGGCAATGCTCTGTCCGATACTCGTCTTCCCCGTGCCGGGAGCGCCCACGAAAAGCAGGATGGATCCTGCCTGCTTCTGATTCAGCGCCATTACCGCAAGCTGCTGGATAATGCGCTCCTTCACCCGCTCCATGCCGTAATGATCCGCATCCAGTATCTCCTGAGCCCTGGTGAGATCGATCTTCGGCGCTTCCTCCTTTTTCCAGGAAAGGCTCGTCACAAAATCAAGATAATCGTAGAGCATTCCATACTCATGCCCCTCCTTGCCCTCCTGCTTCATGCGGTTCAGCACCTTGTTCGCTTCCTTTCTGGCCGTCTCATTCATGCCGGAAGCTTCCAGCTTTTCCTCAAATCTTCTGATATCCGTTACATTTTCCGGGTGCATCTCCTCAAGCTGTCTCTGAAGAAATCCAAGCTGCTTTTTGATGGCCGCCTCCCGGTACGTCTGCTCATGGCTCTCCTGCTGCGCTTCCTGCGCCTCTACCGCCACCTTGCTCTCCTCAATGAAGCTGTAGATCGCATGCGCGATCATCTCACCGCGCTTTTCCAGGGAGTCTTCCGCCATGATCGCGTATTTATCCGGCCACGGAAGCGTCAGATACCCGGCGGAAGAACAGATCATCTCATCCAGGCTGTCCCACCGCAAAATAATATTTCTCACCCATACGCCCCACTGGAAATTCTGGACGAACTGCAGATACGCTCCGCGAAGCTTCTCGAACCTGCGCTTCGACTCGTCTTCAGTAATATCTGCAATCTCCGGACGGGTCGTGGCCGAAGCCGAAAGCACACCGTTCTCATTCTCAATATCTGTGACATCGACCCGCTCCCGAACCTTCATCTGGACGAGTCCCTCCGAATCAATACCCACCAGCTCCGCCAAAAGCCCCACCGGATAAAAATCCTGTGCAGTACACTCCTTTATCTCCCTGGACTCCCGCTGAAGCAGGAACAGGATATCATCTCCCGGCTTCGCCTCCTCTACGCTCCAGTGATAGTATGTCTCTTTTTTAAAATAAAAACTGACCCCCGGCAGCAGAATCATATCATAAATTGGTATTATTATCATAATCTCACTCCTCTGTCAGCACTCGCTTTGTTCGAGTGCTAATCATCTTGTAAAAAATAACAGTTCGAAATTTCATATTTTCCTTTCAAACCTGTCTCTTATACACATCTGACGCTGCCGACGACTTAATAGGTGT
>CAMTFT010000188.1 GCA_947071365.1 uncultured bacterium
GATGTAGCTCCGTCTCGTGGGCTCGGAGATGTGTATAAGAGACAGGCTTTCTTGTATCTAACCACTAAATCTTTCTCATGCTGACACATTGAAAAAGCGGAGAGCCTCACGCCCTCCGCTTCCCGTTATCCATCACCTTACAGTACACGATCGCCACTCCCGTACTTACCGCCGTCGCCAGAATCCCCGGTACAACCACCGCCGTTGGATTCACGCTCCCGTACTGGCTCCGGTAGGCGATCACGTTTACTGGAATTAACTGCAGGGATGAAATATTCAATATCAGAAATGTGCACATTTCATTGCTGGCCACACCCCGGGGCATGGCCTTTCCGGCCTGTTCTCTCCGCTCTTCCTCCAGCTTTGCCAGTTCCTCCATCGCCCGCAGCCCGGCCGGCGTCGCCGCCCAGCCAAGCCCCAGGAAATTGGCAACGCAGTTCATCGTGATATGCTCATTCGCAGGATGATCCGCCGGTATCCCGGGAAACAGGAAGTAGATCAGCGGCTGTATTTTTCTGGAAATCGCGTCGATCAGCCCTGCATCTCTGGCGATCTCCATCAGCCCCATCCAGAGTCCCATCACTCCCAGCATCGTGATACACAGTGTCACGGCCTCCTTCGCCGATGACAGCACCGCATCAGACACAGCCTCCACATTCCCCGTTACCGTACCGTAAATGACTCCTGTTAAAATCATAATGCCCCAGATATAATTCATTGCTGCTCCTGCACCACTATCATTCAGTACAGTATATTTCCGTCTGTACCGGAAAATTCTTCACGAAGATGGTTCAGCATCCCAGGCAATACACTGCATCTTTTACTGCACACTTTACTGTATCTTTCATCGCACATTTTACCGCATCTTTTATTGCATCTTTCACCGCACACTTTACTGCACATTTTACTTAGAAATTCATCTTCGGGAACACCTTCTCCAGCGCAAAATAACATTCATCGAATACTTCCTTTACCGGACCGTACTTCGCGGCTGCCTCCGGGTTCGGTTCATGAACGGAATTGATCTCCAGGAATTGCTCTACCGCGTCAAAGTCCTTATAGATGCCCGCGCCTACTCCACCCGTAACAGCCGCTCCCATTGAACCTGCTTCCTCCAACAGCGTCGGGACAAGGATTCTCGTATTGTAGACATCCGCCATGATCTGACGCCAGACGCTTCCCTTTGCTCCGCCGCCGATCACCGTGATCTCGTCGATCTTCACCTGTTTTCTCAGGATATTCAGTATAATATCCAGATTCATCGTCACGCCTTCCAGCACGCTGCGCAGCAGATCGCCCCGGGTATTCTCGGACTTCAATCCCAGGAATGCGCCTTTGGCATCCACATTCCAGCGCGGCGCCCGCTCTCCCAGCAGATACGGCAAAAAGATGATGCCGTTTGCTCCTACCGGGGCCTGTGCGATCTGTTCATTCATATAATCATACGGGGATTTGCCATGAAGCTTTGCATCGTACGCTTCCATCTTACAGATCGTATTCTTCAGCCAGTTGTACGCGCCTCCGGCAGTCTGCATGGTTCCGTTCGGCGCATAAAGTCCCGGAATGACATGCGCCCAGGTCACGGTTCGCATCTCTTCATCAAAGATCGGCTTTTCTGTCGTAGTGGTGATCCAGGCAGACGTTCCCATGCAACTGTACGTTTTGCCCGGATGAACCGACCCGGTTCCCACATTTGCGGTAACGCCGTCGCCGCCGCCCAGAACTACCGGCGTACCGGCGGCCAGTCCTGTGATTCTCGCCGCTTCCTCTGTCACGCCGCCTGCTACGAATGTGGAAGGCTTCAGCTCCGGCAGCTTTTCCCCGTCGATCCCCGCGTATGAAATCAGTTCTTCAGACCATTTCAGGTTACACAGGTCAAAGCATCCCATGCTGTTGCCATCAGAATATTCCGTATAGAATTTCCCGGTCAGACGAAATACGATAAAGTCCTTTGCATTCAGCGTCTTATACGTCTGCTCGTAGATCTCCGGCTCGTTGTCCTTCACCCACATCAGCTTCTGCACACCGTAAGAAGGTGTGTTCCTGTGTCCTACAATATGATAAAAATCCTTCTGGCTGATATGCTCTTCGATCTGTGCTGCCTGCTTTGTCGCCCGCTGATCCGCCCAAATGATCGCCTTGCGCAGCGGATTGCCCTGCCGGTCCACGCAAAGACATCCCATCATCTGGCCGCTGAAGCTCACTGCTCCGATCTCGTCCGCGGAAATCCCGGTACTCTCAATCAGATTCCTTGTCGTATGGCAGACGGCCTGCCACCAGTCCTCCGCATCCTGCTCTACCCACGTCCCGTTAAAATAATCCGCATCATAGGAATGAACCTGACTGCCAACCAGTTTACCTTCAACAGTAAATAGAGTCGCCTTGTTTCCTGATGTTCCCAGATCATGCGCTAATATATATTTTGCCATTCTTTTTCCCCACTTTCCCACATCGTGTTCTCTTTGTTTCTATGTAGTTTTGTTATAACATTCTAACTTTTAAAGATGAGTTTGTCAATTCGTGATACTGCCAAAAAGCAAAGCTCAATTCTGTGAAAAATGTCCAATCTATCTTCCGTGTTGCTTTCCATCTCTTGACAATATATTCTTACGATATTATAATGTACTTATGTTATGACATAGCAATATCAATCAATTATCAAAAACGACACTCTTATGAAGGAGGTACTAGCTTTTATGAACAATTTTAACTGGGATACCAGCTTTCTCGTTGATTTTGACCTGAAGACCGGTTTTTCCAACAACGCCGAAACTACAAAACGATATCTGTCACAGATGCGGGGGATGTTCTGCGACAAAGAAGCATTTGAAAAGATTCTTTCCAAAGAAGATCCTCTGATTTACGAATTTCATGAGCTGGGCTGTCCGGAACGCGCCGGAGACCTCGCGTTTGGAACAACGATTCTGTACCCGGGGAAGGTAGGAGATGAATACTATTTCACGAAGGGCCATTTTCACACCATCCTGGATACCGCAGAAGTGTACTATACCCTGGATGGAGAAGGATACATGGTAATGGAAAATCCGGAGGGTGACTGCATCGAGATGCCCCTGTCCAAAGGCCAGGCTGTCTATGTGCCCCGCAGATACGCACACCGCACAGTCAACACCGGCAATGTCCCCCTCGTTCTTTTCTATACCTTTGCTGCCGATGCAGGTCACGACTATGGCACTATTGAAACAAAGGGCTATCACCATCTGATCATAGAAAAAGATGGAGCTCCTGCCATTGTCAGCAACCCTAACTGGAAAGACGCGTGAAGATGAAAACTATTATGACCGTACAGGGGCCCGTCTGCCCCGAACAGCTCGGCTTCTGCCAGTGTCATGAACATCTTGCCATCAGCAGGGGAGCTTCCTGGGAAAAAAATCCCGTCCTCCTGATCGATGATCCGGAAAAAAGCACCCGTGATGCTGCGCGGCTTCTTAAAAGCGGCGGGCGAACTGTGGTGGATGCACAGCCCGGGGGCTGCAACCGTGTTGAACATGATCTGTTAACGATATCTCAAAAAACAGGATTGAATATCATCGCTTCCACAGGATTTCATAAGCTTTGTTTTTATCCGGAGCATCACTGGCTTTATACTGCTTCCCCGGATGAGCTCTGCCGTATTTTCACTCATGAACTGACCGTGGGAATGTACAGCAGCATCGATACAGATTTTCCCTCCGGATACAGCTATATCCGCGCCGGAATCGTAAAATCGGCCCTGGACAGAGAAAATCTTACTTCCATATATCAGAAATTGTTTACCGCAGCCGCTGGCGCTGCCCTGGCATCTGATGTTCCTCTTATGGTACATATCGAACAGGATTCTGATCCCGTCTCGCTTTTCAGTTTTTTGAAAGAGCTTGGCGTGCATCCGAAGCGGATGATTTTCTGCCATATGGACAGAGCCATCCCGGACCTTGACATTCATAAAAAGCTGCTGTCAGAAGGAATCTTTCTGGAGTATGACACCATTGGCCGTTTTAAATATCACAGTGATCTCAGGGAAATCGAGATTTTTCAGTCTATGATCGCGGAGGGCTTCGAGGATCAGCTTCTGTTTTCGCTGGACACCACCAGGGCCAGACTGAAATCTTACGATCCAAAAGCGATCGGACTGGATTATCTGCTGACCACCTTCGTCCCATTGATGAAGGATCACGGAATCACCCGGCAGCAGATCGAAAAAATCTCACATCACAATTTTGTGAAGGTCTTTACTGATGACCATGAATAAAACTGTTTACCGCACGACAGACCGTTCGTGCATTTCTATCAGATTGGAGAACGTATTATGAACCAAAAAGAACTGTTATTGCAGGTTGAAGAGAAAAAAATTGTCCCGGTAGTCAAGCTGGACCGGGCATCCGACACAACGCCCCTCTGCGAAGCCCTCTGTCAGGGAGGACTTCCGGTTGCTGAGATCACCTTCCGCACGGAAGCCGCGGAAGAATCCATCCGCATCGCCTCCCGGGAATTTCCTGATATGCTGGTGGGCGCAGGCACCATCGTAAACGTAGAACAGGCAAAGCGTGCCGTAGATGCCGGCGCCAAATTCCTTGTTTCCCCGGGATTTTCCAGAAGTGTTACGGAATGGGCTATTGATCATCAGATCATGATCTTCCCCGGCACCTGCACCCCGACTGAGGTGATGGCTGCCATGGAATACAGCCTTCCGGTAGTGAAATTTTTCCCGGCGAGCCAGTACGGCGGGCTGAATACGATCAAGGCCCTTGCCGCACCCTTCCCTTCCATGCGCTTCATGCCCACCGGCGGAATCAACGCAGACAATATCAGAAAATATCTGGCCTTTAACAAGATCATTGCCTGCGGAGGAAGCTGGATGGTAAAAGACAGCTTCATAAAGGAAGGCAATTTCGAGAAGATCAAAGAGCTCACTGCGCAGGCAGTCGCTTTGCTTAAGGAGGAATAAGATTGAAAATGAGAAGTAGAGGGTATCCATTACCTTAAGCACACGACAAATAA
>CAMTFT010000189.1 GCA_947071365.1 uncultured bacterium
GTGCTACACAGAACAGGAATATGTGCCACTTGTAAAAGAAATGGAGAAGACGATGAACGGTCATGAAAAACAGAAGGAACAGTCGAGAAGAATGATAGAAGAAGCGCTCTTTGCGCTGATGGGAGAGAAGAGCTATTTGGAGATCACGGTATCTGAAATTGCCAGGCGAGCGGATGTGTCGCGCAGAACATTTTACCGTCTGTATAAGAGCCGGGAGGAGGTACTTGCTGTCTTTTTTCAGAAATTGTGCAGGGAATATCAGAAGAAGCACTCAGCTCTTAACTGCTACGATGTCCGGCGGATAGCCGGGGAATACTTTGATTTCTGGTATCAGTACCGGGAGGTATTGCTGCTGATACATGATTGCGGGCTGGATGCGATGCTGTATTACTGGATGAACCGCTTCGCCCTGGAGGTGGTTCAGAGCCGCATGGGAGAGACACAGGATCTGTCTGCGCAGCATTTTGCAGTCTATTCTGCGGGAGGATTTGGCAGTCTGCTTTTTCGGTGGATCGATGGAGGAATGGAGATACCGCCGCAGGAATATGCCGGGGAGGTCAGTGATTCGATCATAAGCTTCATAAAAACGGCCGTATAGCGGAAAATATTCGGGAAAAATATGATTTTTGCTTGACTCTGAACCTGGTTCAGGGTGTAAATTGCAGAAAACGCGGCGGGAATAGCGCGGAAATATTCAGAAGGAGTGATATTATGCGAATCAGTGAAGCAGCAAAAATGACGGGACTTTCTGTCAGCAATATTCGTTTTTATGAGAAAAAGGGACTGCTTGCCCCCATCCGGGAGGAAGAAAGCAAATACAGGGATTACTCGGCGGAGGACATCCGTCAGCTAAAACGGATCATTTTGTACCGGAAAATGAATATGCCGGTGGAGACGATCTACCTTTTAAAGAGCGGCGAGGTATCTCTGGAGCATGTGCTGAGAAGGCAGGAAGAGGAGCTGGTGGCTCAGCGGGATGCTCTGCAGGGCTCCATTGAGCTGTGCAGAAAGATTCTGAAGGAACAGAATCTGCAGGATATTAACGTGGATGATTATCTGAATTACGTTTATACAGAGGAAGAGAAGGGAAAGAAATTTGCCGGTGTGGATGAGCTTTTGGAGGATTGGGCGGAATTTTCCAGAATATCAGAATTGATGTATCCACTGATGGGGAATTTTGCCGCAGGACGTTTTATTCAGAACATTTGGGTGGCAAGAGCTGTATCGGCAGTATTTTTGCTGATGTGCAGTGTGCTTCCACTCTATGCTATCTGGTCACAGCTTCATCAGGAGGGCGGGCCGTTGATGTTATCCGTCACCTTCTGGATTGTGTGGGCTTTGGGACTTTTATATGCTTTCTTACACTTCAGAAAATGGAGGAAAGGATGCCATTAAGGTGGAAAGCACGGTTCAGAAATATCTCAGAGCAGGGAAAAGAACAGGAGGATAGAATAAATATGGTTGCACAGGGAGTAAAACAGATGATAGAATGGACTTACAGCCTTTCCGGGGACTACGGTGTTGCCATTGTGATGGTTACGCTCGTTATCCGGCTATTGCTCATTCCGCTGAACATTCAGCAGAGAAAGCAGATGAAAAAGCAGCAGGAGATCAGCAGGGAAGCAGAAAGGCTGAAGGAAAAATACAAAAAGAATCCGCAGAAAATGAATGATGAGCTGCAAAAGTTGTATCAGGAGAAGGGCTTTGGTATGGCGGGGTGCCTGATGAGCTTTGTCCAGTTTCCAATCATGATATGTCTGTACAATGGCATCCGCCTTATTGCGGCAGCAGGTACGACGACGGTGCTGCTGCCCTGGGTGGCCTCGCTTCTGGTGCGGGATCAGCGGATGATCCTGCCTGTGGCGACGCTGATCGTACAGTTTTTGCCGCAGTTATATCCGTATATCCGGTATTTCAAAGAGCTGGAGCTGCAGAAAATGTCCGCATCCATGATCCTTGCCATGCTGGCGATGAACAGTATGTTTGTGTTCGTGATCCCCTCAGGTGTGGGACTGTATTACTTCGTATCCGGGGTATTTACGGCGCTTGAGCAACTGGCAGTGAATGTGTGGAGTGTGAGAAAGCTGGCGGAGGCAGCATAAGAGAAGAAAAATGATCCGGGAGCGAAGCCGGGCCGTAAGATTGGATATTTAATCGTCGGCTGGACATTACTCCCGGATATAGAAATTATTGATTACCGTCTTCTCCTCCAGGGCCGTCCTTGCGGGGCCGTGTGGATTCCGGAAGTGGTTCCGTTGCCCAGGCCTTTTTGGGGACATCGATTTCCGGAATATTGCCGTCATCGTAGACATTTTTTGCGTTGTTCTGATACGTATTATTTTTATCCGACATAAGATTCACCATCCTTTCGGGATTATTATGTGCAAAAGGAGGAAAACTATTCTGGAAGTGTGCTCACAGCGGAAGTTTGGCGCGGCGCGCTTTTGCAGATTGTATGAAACGGTATGAATGACAGGACAAAATATGAAGTTTTAAGACAACGTGAAGCAATGAAGGGCTATACGGCGGCGGATGCTGCAGCAGAGGAAACAGATCAGCAACAGAAGCTTCCGTATCTTATGCCGCTGAAACCGGGCAGAGATACAGAACGGATACGGCTGCCGCTGGATTTTGAGGATATCGTATCAGAAAAAAATCTGTTTGCGTTATTGCAGGAGAGAGAAAGCCGGAGGCGTTACAGTGATGAGGCGGTTTCACTTAAGGAGCTGTCCTTCCTGCTGTGGGCGACGCAGGGAGTCCGGCGGTACGCGGGGAAGCACAAGCAGGTGACATTCCGCAACGTCCCGTCTGCAGGTTCCCGCCATCCCTTTGAGACGTATCTTTTTATACGGAACGTGGAGGGGATAAGCCCGGGCATCTACCATTACGTGCCGTCAGCGCACGAGCTGGAGGTATGGGAAGAGAATGGAAATTATGAGGAAGCGCTGGCAGAGGCGCTGTGCGGCCAGAAGTTTGCCGCCACAGCTCCGGTGACTTTTGTGTGGAGCGTGATTCCGTACCGTACTGAATGGCGGTATGGATTAAAGGCGCATAAGTACGCTATGATAGACGCAGGGCATGTCTGCGAAAATCTTTACCTGGCGTGTGAGGCGATCGGCTGCGGTACGTGTGCGATTGGGGCATATGACCAGGAGCTTCTCGATGAGCTGCTGGGGTTTGCACCGGGGCCTTCATCAGAGACGGATTATGAATTCGCTCTCTATGTGGCACCTGTGGGCAGGAAGGAAGCATAAAAGGAGGCGCTCATTATGAGGAGAAGAAAAGCAAAATTACTGACAGGTGCGGCGGTGCTGATCATTGCCGGGGCTTATTATTACGTTGCACTGCCTGCGATCAACATACATTCCGGGGGGATGTGGACGTTTATTCTCGCAGTGCTGGTGCTGGCGCTGATTTTCAGCGTTGGCCGGAAAATTCACATCCAGACGCCCAGCGATCTGCGGGATCTGAAAAGGGAGATAACAAGCCGGAAAGCGCCTAAAATTATCCTGGTGCTGATCGGTGTGACGGCAGTGGTGTATCTGGTTGGCTCGATTCTGTCATCACCCATTGTAAATGCGGACAAATACCAGAAACTTCTGGTGCCGGAGACGGGGGATTTCGCGGAGGATATCGACGAGGTCAACTACAACCAGATTCCGCTTTTGGATAAGGATTCCGCGGAGCTTTTAGGCAACCGGAAGATGGGCAGCATGGTGGATATGGTGTCACAGTTTGAGGTGAGTACCATTTATTCTCAGATCAATTACCACGGCCGTCCGGTCAGGGTGTCGCCGCTTGTATATGCAAGCCCCATCAAATGGTTTACGAACCAGAAGAACGGGATACCGGCCTACATCAGTATTGATATGGCGACGCAGAATACGGAACTGGTAAAGATCCCGGAGGGAATCAAATATTCGGAGTCCGAGTATCTGAACCGGAATATATACCGTCATCTGCGTTTCCGTTATCCTACGTATATTTTTGACCAACTCAGCTTTGAGATCGACGAGGAAGGGACTCCGTACTGGATCTGCCCGGTGAAAAAGTTTACGATCGGACTGTTTGGTGGCCAGACGATCGGAAAGGTAGTCCTGTGCAATGCCGTGACCGGAAAATGTGAATCGATGGATGTGGAGGACTGCCCGACCTGGGTGGACCGGGTCTACCCGGCGGATCTGCTGATTCAGTTGTATGATTATCACGGTATGTTGAAAAACGGATTTATCAACAGTATCCTTGGGCAGAAGGGCTGCCTGCAGACAACGGATGGGTACAATTATCTTGCGCAGGATGACGACGTATGGGTATATACCGGCGTTACTTCTGTGAGCGGAGACCGTTCGAATGTAGGATTTGTCCTGATCAATCAGCGGACCCGGGAGACGAAATACTATGAGGTGGCCGGTGCGGAGGAATATTCGGCAATGGCTTCCGCGGAAGGCCAGGTGCAGAACCTTGGCTACAGATCTTCCTTCCCGCTGCTTTTGAATATTTCCGGTGAGCCCACGTATTTTATAGCGCTGAAGGATAACGCGGGACTCGTAAAAAAATATGCCATGGTGAATATCCGGCGATACCAGAATGTGGCGATCGGTGATACGGTGGCAGCGTGCGAGCAGACCTACGTGAAAATGCTCCGGACAGAGAGCGACGGAGAGTCTGCCTCCAACGATGCGGCGGAAAAGATTTCCGGACGTATCAGGCGGATCGCCCAGGGCGTTGTGGAAGGAAATACGCATTTCTATATCACGCTGGAAAACAGTGATGCGATATTTGATGTGCCGATCGTGGAATTTATGGGAATCATCAAATACGATGTGGGTGATACGATCACGATTTCCTACATTTCGGGAGAACCGGCATGTACGGTGCTGGGGCTTGAGAGCGGAGCGGATGAAGACTGTCTCTTATACACATCTGACGCTGCCGACGACTTAAGAGGTGTAGTTCTCG
>CAMTFT010000190.1 GCA_947071365.1 uncultured bacterium
GATGTAGCTCCGTCTCGTGGGCTCGGAGATGTGTATAAGAGACAGCCATAAGGCCAGTCAGTGAAAGTGCTACGAGATTTTTGAGTTTCATAAGAATTCCTCCTTTAAATAAATAGTTTTTGCTTCTATAACAATGGAATTAATTCCATGTCATACTGAGTTGGGAGCTCCTGCTTAGCGGTTCTTCTTGTTCATTACCATATCCAGAAGAACGGCGCCGATGATAACAACACCCTTTGCAAGAGACTGGTAGTAGGAGTCTACACGCAGGAAGTTCATGCCGTTGTAGATACATCCGATGATGATCGCTCCGAGAAGAACGCCAGGTGCGGTGGAAATACCGCCTGCGAAGGATGTACCGCCAAGTACGCAGGCTGCAACTGCATCTGTCTCGTAGCCGATACCGATGTTGGACTGTGCGGAGCCTGTCTTACTTGTGAAGATAATACCTGCCAGACCTGCGAGAACGCCGCTGATGGTGTAGCACAGAGTCTTGGTCCAGAATACGCTGACACCGGATGCGATAGCTGCATTTACGTTGCCGCCGACTGCGTATACGTAACGGCCGAAGCGTGTCCAGTGCATTACGATGTACATGATGATAACTACGATTGCCAGATAGATGATCGGTCTCGGGATCGGGCCGAACTTACCGGAATAAATTGCCTTGAAGCTGTTCTCTGCCATCGATACGGCTTTACCTTCACTGATGATCTGCGCAATGCTTCGGATGATCAACTGCATGGACAGCGTAACAACGAAGGGGAACATATCAAATTTGGAGATCAGGACACCGTTCAGGAAACCGAACAGGCCGGCTACTGCAACGGAGATAATGCATGCCGGAAGCAGAGGCATTCCCTTAACGCCCACGAGCTGACCGAGGATACAGCTTACCAGAGCGAGCTGTGCTCCAACGGACAGGTCGATACCGCCGGTGGTGATGGCAAGGCACATACCGTAAGCGATCAGGCCGTTGATGGAAATCTGTGTGAAGATATTAAGCAGGTTTCCGGGCTTGATGAACATTGGTTTCATGATAGCGATGATAATTACCATACCTAACAGGATAATACCGATTCCGTATTTACCCATAAACATATTGAACTGGTCATGATCCATTCCCAGGATCTTCTTTTTATTATTTGAAGCCACTTTATTTTCCTCCTATTTTCCACCGAATTCTTTTGCAAGAATGTGTTTCTGTGTAACGGTCTCTGCCAGGATCTCACTTCTTTGGATCTCTCCGTTCAGAGTTCCCTCGTGATAGATCAGGATACGGTCGCTCATACCCATGACCTCGGGAAGCTCGGAGGAGATCATAATGACAGCCATGCCCTTTGCCGCGAACTGGCACATCAGGGTATGGATATCTGATTTTGCGCCGACATCGACACCACGCGTCGGTTCGTCCAGGATCAGAACCTTTGGATTGGCCATCAGCCACTTGGCAAGAACCACTTTCTGCTGATTACCACCGCTTAAGGAGAGACCGGTGTGCTCGATGCTGGCACATTTTACGGTGAGCATCTTTGCAGCCTCTTCACATTCTTTGATCTCGCGTTTCTGATTGAGCAGAAGACCGCTCTGTTTTTCCGGCAGATTCGGGAGAGAAATATTCTCACGAATCGAGCGCTGAAGGCAGAGGCCGTAGCCCTTTCTGTCCTCGTTTACCATACAGATACCGTTCTTGATGGCGTCTCTCGGTTTTTTGATCTTGATCTCTTTTCCGTCCAGATAGATCTTACCGGAAGAGAGCGGGTCAAGTCCGAAAATAGCACGCATCGTCTCGCTTCGGCCGGAGCCTACCAGGCCGGAGAGGCCGAGGATCTCGCCTGCGCGGACTTCAAAGCTGATGTCGTGGAAGCCCTTTCCGGAAAGTCCCTCTACGCGGAAAACCGGTTCGCCGATCTTGCAGTCTACCTTCGGGAAAATATTCTTCACGGTACGGCCTACCATCATGGATACCAGCTCGTCCCTCGTAACGCCGTCCATGTCACGGCTGCTTACGTATGTACCGTCACGGAATACGGATACGCGGTCACAGATCTCGAAGATCTCTTCCATACGGTGAGAGATATAGATAATGGCAACGCCCTTTGATTTCAGGTCACGGATGGTTCTGAACAGGTGCTCGGTCTCTTCACTGTCAAGGGAGGAGGTCGGTTCATCCATGATGATCAGCTTGGCATCGCAGGAGACAGCCTTGATGATCTCGATCATCTGTACCTGTGCCAGCGTCAGCTCCTTCATCATTGTTGTCGGTGAAAACGGGAAATCAAATTTCTTCAGGACTTCCGCTGCACGTTCGTTCTGTGCTTTTTTATTGAGGAAAAATTTCCCAACGGTACTTTCGCGCTTCAGGAAGATGGTTTCCGCAATGGTAAGGTGCGGTTCCGGGTTCAGCTCCTGATGGATCATGGAGATTCCCTGATTGATGGCGTCCACCGGACCGTTTGCCTGGTATGGCTTTCCGTTCCAGGTGATGCTTCCTTCATCCTGCCTGTACAGACCGATGATGATTTTCATTAAGGTTGATTTTCCGGCTCCGTTTTCGCCGAGAAGTGCATGTACTTCACCGGGACGGATGTGCAACTGCACGTCTTTCAATGCCTGTGTACCACCGAAGGCCTTTGAAATACCGGAACATTCTAAGATGTAATTTTCTGCCACTTTGTTCACCTCTTTATACTTTTTTTGACCACGGGTTACCGGATGAATGCCAGTTGTACACCTGCCACGAAGGTATCACCGAGGCCGATGGTGTATTTTGGTTTTTCCATATATCGGGAAGGAACAAGATGGACACTGGAACCCAGGGACATTGCAGACAGCTCGTCATAGAACTGCATTCCTGTCTCACTTAACGGGTACTGCAGGGAATCAAGGCAATCCTTGTGGGTGCCGTAACGTCCCGTCCTTGCGCGTGTACCGGCCATAAGGTTGCCCATGGCCAGCCCCTTTTCGATATTAATTCCCGTTAACTCGTCTCCGAAGTACATGGCATAATCTTTGGTGTGCAGAATGATACCTTTGACACCATGTTTCTTCTGTACCAGTTCAAGCCCCCGGATGATATCCGGAAAACTGGATTTATCTATATCCTGTCCGCATTCTCTGGTGTGGACAACGAGTTCTTCTTCATTCATACCAAGGATGTCGACGTACCGCGCCATGGTATGATAAACCAGATGCTTCACCTGCGGGTTTAAGTAATGTGCGCTTTCAAAGTAAAAGATACACGCAGGATTCTTTTCTTTTATTGTCCTGTAATGAAGTTCCATCTCCGCCAGGCGCTTTTCCACCAGAACCGGATCCAGCATGCCGTTCAGGCCGGAGATATTGTAGGAGATCACTTCGGAAGCGTGCTCCTCCAGGTAATCCTTGAAATCCCTGTCTACTGCAAGGTCTTTATGTATGGTATCGAAATCCATGATCAGACGGTTGGAACAGGGAACCGTATACGTCTTTCCGTTTATCTCCAGCGTGTCGCCCTTTGTATACTGGAGGATCATGTGGTAGACCGGCGTTTCCTTTGTCGCCAGCTCCATGATGGGGACGGACTTTCCATTCTTAATGCCGTCAAGTCCCGGATAATCCATCAGACGGCATACTTCCTCGCAACGGTCTGAAATATGTGCGATCAGCGGCATACCCATGGCAGCCAGAGCGGCAGCGCCCTGCGCGCATGTACCGCCAAGCCCCGGAACGCCTTCAAAGTGCTCATTCAGATACTGGCAGACCGCGGGATCTGTGATATCGATCTCTCCGCCTGCGCCTGCAATCATATATGCGGCGACGACCCGGGCAAGGTCTGCGATACTGTCGATGGAATCCTCGGGCAGGATCTGAGGCGCCTCGTCTGTCACCAGATAATCTTTTACCAGCCGGTTAAAAGCTGTGGAATCGTACCGGAATACGATATCCAGATCGCTGGTGTAACCGAATACGACTCTGTGTCCGGTCTTCAGACATTTGGAAATATCTGCGGCTACTTCAAGCAAATGGTAGCCGTATGTATCTTTGTATGGCATAATATAGATCCCTCCGGGTTATAATTTAAATTCGGAAAGAAGCATCTCTACTTCATCCGGCTTCTCTTCCTTATTTGCGTTGCACATGATGCGGTAGAGAAGCAGGTCGATAATTACGTTTTCAAATAAGTGACTCGCTATCCCATAATGGTGGAACAGCGGGGTAGCAGGGTACGTCAATATGAAATAATCCGCCATAAGTGCGGCTGAATTCTTCGATGAATGGGTGAAGAGCACGGTGGCCATCCCCTGACTCTTGGCCAGCTCCATTGCGCGAAGCACCTGCTTGGAGCTTCCGGAATGGGAGAAGACGACGAGCGTCTCATGCTCATGTCCGAGAGAGATCTCGTTCAATGTATTTTCAATCACTGTGTTGCACGTAGTCCGTATCCCGATACGGCACAGCCGGAAAGCAAAGTCCATGGCACAGGGAATGGAATTCCCGGCAGCGATCACATAGACATGCTGGCTGCTTTGCAAAAGGTTCACGATGGATGTCAGAGTGTCGGGATGACAGTTGTCCTCCATGGCAATAACGTTGCGGGCAAGCAGCCTCAGCACCTCAGAATCGCTCATAGAATCGGAAGGCATCTGCTTCTGGCCCATCAAATGGATGTATCCAAGCTCGGAGGAGAGGCATATCTTCATCTGGTAAAAGCCCTTGTACCCCAGACGCTTGCACATGCGGATGACCGTGGCATCACTGGTGCCGCTTAGGTCAGCCAGCTCTGTAACGCTTATCTGAGCAGCATTTTCGGGATGCTCCAGGATATATTCTGCTACTTTGCGCTCAGCGGGGAACATGTCATCAAGCTGAGCGTGGATCGTATCTAAAATATGCTGTTCAGATAACATAAAATCACCTGTCTCTTATACACATCTCCGAGCCCACGAGACGGAGCTACATCGCGT
>CAMTFT010000191.1 GCA_947071365.1 uncultured bacterium
GAGATGTAGCTCCGTCTCGTGGGCTCGGAGATGTGTATAAGAGACAGCACCTCGCGATACGCCTTCGAGCTGCTGAAGGGGCCTTTCATACACGGAACTGTTCACTCCGTTTACCGGAAAACAGTCAATCTCTCATTTAACGGGCAGCTTCTGGCGCTGCAGGCCGCAGGATCGCCGCTCTCCCCCATCAGCCTGATCACCAATCTGACTGCAGATGAGATCAACGCGCTGGGGATATCTCCAGGAGATCCGGTTCTGGTGCAGGGTTGCGCAATACTGGTGGGTGGGGTAAGGGCTGGTTGCGGGGCGGCCTCAGCTTTCCGGGCCGATTTCCAGGATATGTCTGCCTCCACCGATTGCGGGGCGGCCCCGGCTTTCCGGTCTGATTTCCAGGATATGTCTGCCTCCACTGGTTACGGGACGGCTCCGGCTTTCCAGTTTGATTTCAGCACCGCTTCCCAGCAGGATCTGAAGCTTTCCACAAGCCTCTCCCCGCAAATGCGTATATACTTGAAGGCGGAAATATTACACGCTCTGAGCTGCCGGGACGCTGGAAGCTTCGAACTTCTCTTCGCAAACAGGCCAGCCGATAAAACCCGCATAGAGGAAACACCTTTCCTGATGGTTGCCCAAAAACGTTTCACCGACACAAAACACTTTCTTCGGGAGGGCAACTGGAGTGACGCCGCCACTGTCCTTCGCTCTCTGATCGGTCTTGGACTCGGCCTGACTCCCGGGGGAGATGATTTTCTCTGCGGAGTTCTCGCCGGATCGATACTGGCGGGCCAAACCGCTCACCCCTTCGCGTCATGCCTCGCCTCACAGATACGGGAACATCTGGCCGACACAAACGATATCAGCGCCGCCTTTCTTAGCTGCGCCCTCATCGGGCAATTCAGCCTTGCAGTAAACCGTCTGACCAGCCTTCCCTCTTCCGAAGAAATGCTGTCCATTTTCTGTGAAATCGGCCATTCCTCCGGCACGGATACACTGTGCGGCGTTTACTTTGCGCTTGAATGTGCGGAGCACTTCTTATAATGTATGGAGTATTTTTTATAATGCACGGAGCATTTCTTACAGATGCCGATGAACTGTGAAAGGCTTTATGCCGTACAAAAGGCAGCTCCATTTCAGCGGCATATGAAAAAGGTTCCTCGTCTCAGAACGACATGCATTTCATGACATGAAAAAAGCCTCCGGCATGCATCTTTATGGGCATGATCCTGAGGCTTTTCCTTCACTCATTTGTTCCAGTCACTTATCTATTTCAGTCACTCATTTATTTCAGTCACTCATTTATTTCAGTCACTTATTTATTCCAGTCACTCATTTGTCTTATTCACTCGTTTGTTTTACTTATTTATCTCGTCCAATTTCACATATCCGACCTATCTCTCGTCGAGATCCGTATACGGTCTGTGATGCCCCACATACTTGTACGCCGGACGGATGATCTTCCCTGCATTCACCAGCTCTTCGATGCGGTGTGCGCTCCATCCCGCGATACGGGAGATCGCGAAGATCGGCGTATACATCTGTTTCGGGATACCCAGCATGGAATATACGAATCCGCTGTAAAAATCGACGTTGCAGCAGATCGGCTTGTGCAGATTCTTCCTGCTGGTCAGCAGCTCCGAGGCGATCCGTTCCACTTTTTCATACAGCTCAAATTCATCTGACCTGTTTTTCTCGATGGAAAGAGATTTCGCATATTCTTTCAGAATGACAGCACGGGGATCAGACAGTGTATAGACCGCATGGCCCATACCGTAGATCAGTCCCGTCTTATCAAACGCTTCTTTATTGATGATCTTCGTCAGATAAGCGCGAATCGCATCGTCACTTCCCCAGTTGTGTACATTCTCCTTAATATCGGCAAACATATTTTCAACCTTCAGATTCGCGCCGCCGTGCTTCGGCCCCTTTAGAGATCCAAGAGAGGAAGCAATCGCCGAGTACGTATCCGTTCCGGTGGAGGATACGACATGCGTTGTAAAGGTGGAGTTGTTACCACCGCCGTGCTCTGCGTGGATGACCAGCGCAATATCCAGCACCCTCGCCTCCAGCTCCGTATACTGCCCGTCCTGCCTGAGAATACGCAGAATATTTTCTGCTGTCGAAAGCTGCGGCTCCGGATACCGGATCACAAGGCTTTTGTCATTGTGATAATGCTGATACGCGTGGTATGCGTACACCGAGATCAGCGGGAATGTGGCAATCAGCGAGAGACACTGTTTCAGAACGTTCGGTATCGAAATATCATCCGGATTTTCGTCGTAGGAATACAGCGTCAGAACGCTTCGCTGCAGCGCATTCATAATATCCATGCTGGGAGCTTTCATAATGACATCCCGCACAAATTTGTTCGGCAGCTCCCGGTACTGGCTCAGTATCTCAATAAATGAATCAAGCTGCTGCCGGTTAGGCAATGCTCCGAAAAGCAGAAGATACGTAATCTCCTCGTAATTAAACTTGCGCTTTGCAAAGCCCTCCTTCAGATCCATGATATTGTAGCCCTGGTAGAAAAGCTGGCCCTGCTGAGGCACCTTTTTTCCGTTTTCCACCCCAAAGGCAACGACATCGGATATCTCGGTCAGCCCCGTCAGAACGCCCTTTCCGTCTGATTCACGCAGCCCGCGCTTCACATCGTATTCCTCGTACAAATTCAGATCCAGAGCACCGGAAATCATACAGTATTTTACGAGCTCTGCCAGCCTGATATCTCTGATTTTTCTGTCTACGTCGCTTTGTATCATAATAATTCTCCTCTCTTTGCCGGTAATGGAGCTCCTCGTTTCCTACTGTACTCCCATCTTATTTAAAAGATACTGGATATTCTGGCTCTCCGTCGCACTGAACACGCTGTCGCTGAAATCCTCCGGCGATATGATGCCCTGATACCATGACTGGCTGTTAAAGTAAGCCTGTATATTCGGGTCATTGAACTTTCTTCCATGCCTTGCATAAATCTCATTAATTGCCATTTGCAGATCGTCATAGCTCATACCAGAAACGTCCGATTCCGTCAGCGCTCTTTGTGAACTTTCCGGAATGTATCCCTCTGCGGAGGACGTCTGAGCCTGGGTCTGCGACTGAGTCTGGGCCTGAGTCTGTATCTGAATCGGCTCCGTTTCTGCCGGTCCCGCACCGGAAACCAGTATTTTAATACCTGATTTTATTGTATCCACTTCCGAAGCCATACTCTGATATTCCTGTGCCACAGCCGCGTCATCCGCTGGGAACTGCACATCTGTTGGCTTCTGAAAAATGAATGCAGCATTATTTCCCGTTCCGAGCACCTCATAATCCGGCAGATCCCTGTAGGACGTATCCTTGTAACGTGAAATCGTAAACAGCGTACCTCCCGTCCCTTTTGCCTTTGACGCCTGCTGGTAGAAGGTATAATAATCCGCTCCCTGAGTAATGCCGTATTTGCCCCTCCAGCTTCCCGGCAGCGTCACAGAAAACTCCGGATAATTCAATACGATATCGGCCGCCTGCTGCACCGTCTCTGACTGCTTCGTTTCCGACTGAGTCGTTTCTGACTGACTCGCTCCCGGCTGGCCCATCCCCATCTGACTCGATCCTGGCTGGCCCGTTCCCGTTTGGCTCGCTCCCGGCTGTTTTGTTCCGCCGCCATCCAGAATCGCAATCGCGCTGCTCTCGCTCTCCAGCCTGTTAGTCTGTACGGAAGAGGTCTGTCCGACGTTCCTTTCGCTATCACTCTTCTTCGAGCTTCTTCCCATCACCCAGAAAACCCCGAACACGATCAACGCGATCAGCAAAACTACCGCAAGACCAATCAAAACATACTGAACCGGGGTAATTCTCTGCTCATCCTCCTCAGGTGGCTGCCTGTCCCATGACTGCTGCCAGTCATTTTCAAGCCCCTCCTGGCGGTATCTTCTCCTGCGCTCATCCTCCTGCTGATACGGCGGAGGCGCTTGCATCCGTCGGTACTGCCCCTGGGGCGGAATCTGCGCCGAACTCCTGCCGCTTCTGCGCGGCGCTCCCTGTGTATATTCCACTGGAACCGGAGTCCCGCAATTTTCGCAAAATCTCATTCCCGGCTGCAGCGGACTGCCGCAGTTTTCACAATATCTGACTCTGCTCATTTTTTCAGCTCCATTTCATTATATATACACTGATTTTTTTCAGCATCTCTTTATCAATCGAATAATAAGACCATTTTCCCTGCCTCCTGCAGCGGACGATGCCGGCCTCTGACAAAATCTTCATGTGGTGGGATAGCGTAGACTGCACAATACTTACGGATTTCAATAAATCGCCGGCGCACATCTCCCCATCCCTCAAAAGCTCAAGAATCTGTATGCGGTTCTCATCTCCCAGCGCCCGGAAGGCTTCTGCCGGAGACTGTATTTTCATTTCCTGCTCCGCGTCTGCCGAAAGCTGTGATTTTGTCCTGCGCTCTGCTTCCAGTCCGACTTCTTCCTTAATTCCGGACTGCTTTTCTGTTCTGACTTCTTTCCCAATCTTAGGTACTTTCTCAGCCTTAGACAATTTTTCAACCTTGTCTGCTTTCTCAGCCTTAGACAATTTCTCCGCCTTGGATTCTTTCTCAATCTTAGACGATTTCTCCGCCTTGGATTCTTTCTCAATCTTAGACGACTTCTCAGCTTTAGACTGCTTTTCCTTCCTGTCCGGCTTTTGCAGCTTTTCTTCTTTTTCCCTGCGCTTCTTTTCTTTTTCCTGCTTTTTCTTCTTCCCCATTATCCGCTCCCCAATACCCTAAATAATTTTTGATTATAGCATGATATTTTCTTATAGTAAAGTGTTAAATCGCCGTAGCTTGTTCTTACTCGTATACAATCACCGGCGTTCCGATGGATACCGCATTATAAATAATCTGCACCTGGTCATACGGCGTATTCCTGTCTCTTATACACATCTCCGAGCCCACGAGACGGAGCTACAT
>CAMTFT010000192.1 GCA_947071365.1 uncultured bacterium
ACGGCATACGAGATGTAGCTCCGTCTCGTGGGCTCGGAGATGTGTATATTAGACAATACGCTGATCGGTATTGTCCAGGAGCTGCGCTCGAAGAAGGTGCTTGATAATCTGAGTATCCTGAATGCGCCGAAGAGCACGGTGCTGCGTGACGGACAGAAGAAGGTGATTCCTGCTGAGGAGATCGTGCTGGATGATATCGTGATCTTTTCTGCTGGCAATCAGATTCCGGCGGATGCGGTGGTGGAGGACGGGGAGATCCTCGTCAACGAGTCGCTGATCACGGGAGAAGCAGATCAGATTTCAAAAAAAGCAGGGGATACGCTGCTTTCCGGCAGCTTTGTGGTGTCCGGCGAGTGCCGTGCCCGGATCGAGAAGGTGGGTGAAGATTCCTACGTATCCCAGCTTACTCTGGAAGCGAAGGCTATGAACGACGAGGAAGTTTCGGAGATGATACGTTCTCTTGACAGACTCGTGAAAATTATTGGTGTGGTCATCATACCGATCGGGATCATCCTGTTCAGCCAGCAGTATTTTATCAATGCAACGTCGCTGCGGGAGAGCGTGACTGCTACGGTTGCGGCTATTATAGGTATGATACCGGAGGGATTGTACCTGCTTGCCAGCGTTGCCCTGGCGGTCAGCGTCATGCGGCTGGCCATGCAGAAGGTGCTTGTACACAATATGAAATGTATCGAGACGCTGGCCCGGGTGGATGTCCTCTGTGTCGATAAGACAGGAACGATCACAGACAATACGATGACAGTGAAAAAGATGCTTCCACTGCGGCCACAGAAGGATACGGGCTGGGTGCAGGCTGGCGCGGGTCAGATGGAGGACAGTGCAGTCCGGATACAGGCTGGTGCAGTCCAGATGCAGGGTGATGCAGCGCAACGAGTGGCGGCAGAAAGCGTTTACGGTGGCGCGGTTATAACTGAGGCTGGCGTGCCGGATGATGAAGTGAAGCGTGCGGCAGCCGGACAGCAGAGCACCGTGGTGAGGGACGCAGCGGCATCCGCGCAGCCGGGAGCCGAAGTGAAGAGTTCGGCAGCAACCGGACAGTCAGGCACCGTGGTGAGGAATGCCACAGCCGGACAATCAGGCACCGTGGTGAGGGATGCCGCAGCCACGCAGCCGGACGATGATGGTGAGGCACAGGAGATTGCCGCGTTTACGGCGGAAGAAGCTGCCGAGATGGAGATGGCAGTGGGCGATTTCGCGGCAGCCATGGCGACAGACAATATTACGATGAAGGCGATCAAGGACTATTTCCGCAAACGCAGCGGCAAGCGCCCGGAGAAGGTATTTTCCTTCTCATCAGCGACGAAGTACAGCGGCGCTGTCTTTGAGGATGCGAATTACGTACTGGGAGCACCGGAATTTATTCTTCGGGAAACGTATGGACAGTACGCTTCCCAGATCGAACGGTGGAGCCGTCAGGGCTACCGTGCTCTTGTCTTCGCAAAATACTGCGGCACATTGACAGGAGAGGCGCTGACAGAGCCGGTGGAGCCTATGGGAATGATCCTTCTGGCAAATCCGATTCGTGAAAATGCAAAAGAGACCTTTGCGTACTTCGCAAATCAGGGCGTGGAGATCAAGGTCATTTCAGGGGACAATCCTGTTACGGTATCGGAGGTGGCAAAGGAAGCGGGCATAGAAAATGCGGACACATACGTGGATGCATCTACGCTGACAGATGAAGATAAGCTTCGGGAAGCGGTAGATAAGTATACCGTATTTGGCCGGGTGACGCCGGATCAGAAGCGGCTTCTGGTCAGTGCGCTGAAGAACGCCGGACATACGGTGGCCATGACCGGCGACGGAGTGAACGATGTTCTGGCTTTGAAGGATGCGGACTGCAGTATTGCGATGGCTTCCGGCAGCGACGCTGCCGCGCAGGTGGCACAGCTCGTACTTCTGGAATCCGATTTTTCGAGAATGCCTTCTGTTGTAGCTGAGGGAAGACGTGTTGTAAATAATATCGAGCGGACGGCCAGTCTGTTCCTTGTAAAAAATATTTTCTCACTGTTTCTGTCGATACTGTCCATCCTGCTGATGGTCAATTATCCGCTGGAGCCGTCGCAGATATCTCTTATCAGTATGTTTACGATAGGTATTCCGGCATTCGTGATGTCGCTGGAGCAGAATACAGACCGGATCAGGGGGCATTTCCTGAGCAACGTTCTGTTCAAGGCGCTGCCGGGAGGACTGACGGACTTTATCGTTGTCAGCGGATTGTATCTGTTCTGTATGGAATTCAGCGTGAGTGCGGATGATGTGTCCACGTCGTCAACGATCGTTCTGGCGATCGTCGGTCTGATGATCCTGTATCAGATCGCGTCTCCGATGACGAAATACCACTGGTTTTTGTGGTTCGGAATGGCAGCGGGGCTGCTTTACTGTATGATTTTTGTCAGCAATGTATTTGCTATTTCAAGTATTTCAAAGAAATCCGTGATGCTTCTTGTTATTTTTGCAATCATTACGGAGCCGATATTCCGTTACTTAAGCATCGGAATCAAGAAGCTTTCTGACATTTATATGCGCAGAAAGCAAAAGCAGCGGACAGTATAGCAAATTTTAGTGGATTTTGATGGAGATTGCTGGTATACTTGAATCATTAAAACATGTAAGGAGAAAGACCATGAAAAGAGTTCTTTTAAAGCTGAGTGGTGAAGCGCTGGCCGGAGATAAGAAAACCGGTTTTGATGAGCCGACCGTCACAAAGGTGGCAAAGCAGGTAAAGACGCTGGTGGATCAGGGAATGGAGATCGGCATTGTCATCGGCGGAGGCAATTTCTGGAGAGGACGTTCCAGTGAAAATATCGACCGCACGAAGGCTGATCAGATCGGTATGCTGGCTACAGTGATGAACTGCATCTATGTTTCGGAGATTTTCCGCTCAGTCGGGATCGAGACGGCTGTTATGACGCCGTTCGCCTGCGGAGCGTTTACGGAGCTGTTTTCCAAGGACAGGGTAAAGGAATGTTTCTCCAGAGGTGTCGTTACCTTCTTTGCAGGAGGGACGGGACATCCGTATTTTTCCACGGATACGGCAACAGTGCTTCGGGCGATTGAGATTGAAGCTGATGTGATCCTGCTGGCTAAGTCCATTGATGGAGTGTATGACAGTGACCCGAAGGACAATCCGAACGCGAAGAAATACGATGAAGTATCGATTCAGGAGGTCATTGACAGGAAGCTAGGCGTTGTGGATATGACGGCTTCCATCATGTGCATGGAGAATCATATGCCGATGCTGGTATTCGGACTGAATCAGGAGAACAGTATTGTGAATACCGTGAACGGGACATTGAACGGTACGAGAGTCACCGTTTAAGCGAAAAGAATTGAAACCGGGGTTGCCCGGAAGGTGATATTGATTACAGGAGGAAAAGAAAAATGGATGAAAGAATCAAATTGTTTGACGAGAAAATGACGAAGACGTACAATAACCTTCTTAGTGAGTTTGCGACTGTCCGTGCGGGACGCGCCAATCCGAACGTACTGAACAAGATAAAGGTTGATTACTACGGCACGCCGACACCGCTTCAGCAGGTGGGCAATATCACAGTGCCGGAGCCGAGGATCCTTCAGATCCAGCCCTGGGAGGCTTCCATGGTGAAGAAGATCGAGAAAGCGATTCAGACATCTGACCTCGGTATCAATCCGTCAAATGATGGCCGTATCATTCGCCTGGTTTTTCCGGAGCTTACGGAGGAGCGCAGAAAGGATCTCGTAAAGGACATCAGAAAGAAAGGCGAGGCAGGCAAGGTGGCTGTCCGCAATATCAGAAGAGACGCGAACGATTACCTGAAGAAGCTGGGCAAGACACCGGACGTTTCTGAGGATGAGGTAAAAGACCTTGAAGATAAGATCCAGAAGATGACGGATAAGTACATCAAGGAAATCGACAAAGCAGTAGAAGAAAAGTCAAAAGAGATTCTCACAGTATAAAGATCAGGGGGCTGCACCATGCCCCCTTTTTTTCCGCGAAGAGGAGGAACGACTTATGGTAATTCCGCAGCACGTTGCGATTATTCTGGATGGAAACGGCCGATGGGCAAAGAGCAAGGGGATGCCCCGCAATTACGGCCATGTGCGCGGCGCAAAAAATCTGGAGATTATTTGCGAGGATGCATACAATATGGGAATCAAATACCTGACGGTATATCTTTTTTCCACAGAAAACTGGAAGCGTTCCAAAGACGAGGTGGACGCTTTGATGAAGCTGTTCCGAAGCTATACGAAGACGTGTATCAAGACGGCCCGGGACAACAATATGAAGGTTCGGGTTCTGGGAGACCCGTCGGCGCTGGCTCCTGATCTGCAGGAAAGTCTTCGAAGGCTGGTGGATACCTCAAAGGATAATACGGGATTGAATTTTCAGATCGCGATCAATTACGGCAGCCGGGATGAGATCGTGCGGGCGATCCGAAAGCTTGCATCGGACTGTCGTGAGGGCATGTTTGCACCGGAGGATATCACGGAGGAGCAGTTCGCGGGGTATCTCGATACGGCGGGTATTCCAGATCCTGATCTGTTGATTCGCACCAGCGGAGAGCAGCGGCTCTCCAATTATCTGATGTGGCAGTTGGCGTATACGGAGTTTTATTTTACGGATGTGCCATGGCCTGCCTTTACAAAAGAAGAGCTGCAGAAGGCCATCGAAAAGTACAACGGCCGTGAAAGACGTTACGGTGGCATCAAGGAGGAATAACGATGTTTCGAACGAGGTTGATTAGTGGAATCGTGCTGGTAGCCATCGCACTGGCAGTCATCATCACAGGAGGCCCTGTGCTGGCAGCGACGCTGTTTGCAATTTCAATTATCGGATTGGAAGAGCTGTACCGGGTGCTGGGAATTGAGGATGGAAAGTTTTCCCCATTGGCTGCGGTGGGATTTTTTGGCTGTCTTATCTAT
>CAMTFT010000193.1 GCA_947071365.1 uncultured bacterium
CGCAGGCTCCGCCTATATCACGGCCCATTTCTCTTCTAATAGTAACATTTATCCTGTATTTTTCAAGTTTATTTTTAAACGCCTCTATCACGCTCCGGTCTGACTGCACGTAGCTCCGCTCCTTGATCGGATTGACCGGAATCAGGTTGACATGGCAGTTGATATCAGAAATCAGCCCTCCAAGACGTCTCGCGTCCTGGTCGGTATCATTCACGCCGCCCACAAGGCTGTATTCAAAGGTGATCCGCCGGCCTGTCTGCTCAAAATAGTAACGGCAGGCATCCAGAACATCCTCCAATTCATATTTATATGCGATCGGCATCAATTCTTTTCTTTTTTCCTGGCTGGAAGCATGAAGCGACAGCGCCAGGGTGATCTGCAGCTTTTCGTCAGCCAACGCCCGGATCTTCTCCACGATGCCGCAGGTGGAGACCGTAACGTTTCTCTGGCTGATATGAAGCCCGTGTTCATCCGTCAGAAGCTCCAGAAATCTCAACAGATTTTCGTAATTATCCAATGGCTCTCCTGTCCCCATAACTACCAGATTCGATACGCGTTCACCGGATATCCGCTGAATCCTGTATACCTGATCCAGCATTTCAGAGGGAAGCAGGTTCCTCGTAAGCCCACCGAGAGTCGAAGCACAGAAACGGCACCCCATCCGGCAGCCGACCTGTGAAGAGATACAGACGGAATTACCGTGATGGTAACGCATCAGCACACTCTCGATCACATTCCCATCCGCAAGGCAGAACAGATATTTTTCTGTACCGTCGATCCCTGAGATCCTTCTTCCCACCATTTCCAGGGAAGTATATGTAAAATTTTCCTTCAGCTTCTGGCGGAAGCTCAGAGGCAGATTCGTCATCTCATCAAAATCTGCCGCCAGCTTCTCATGCATCCACTGATATAGCTGCTTCGCTCGAAACGGTTTTTCTCCCATTTCCTCCACAGCCTTTTTCAATTCGGTAAATGTAAAAGATTTGATATCTTTCCGATCCATTTCCTTCACTCTTCTTCGTCAAAATAGAATTCATCGTCCGCAGTCTCGTCCATCCGGCGCAGCCGCGCTATGAAAAATCCGTCAGACCGGTGCACACCGGGAAGCAACTGAATGTAGCCTCCGCCTGTGGTCTTCCCCTTCAGCGCATCGCAGATATACGGGTCAATGCTCTCCAGCCGGAACGGGAAATTCTCCAGAAACCACTTGATATTGTACTGGTTCTCGTCGGCTCCGATCGTACACGTGCTGAAGATCAGTACGCCTCCCGGCTTTACGTATTCCTGCACCACAGACAGGATACGCCGCTGCAGCTTTATGATGTCCTGCTGCTGCTTTTCTGACATCTTATACTTAATATCCTGTTTTTTTCCGATCACGCCGAGCCCGGAGCAGGGCACATCGGCCAGCACGATATCCGCCTGCCGTATGGAAGCTTCATCCAGCACTGTGGCATCCTTCAGAACGGCTTGAATGTTGATGGCCCCGGTGCGCTCGATATTCTCCTGCATCAGATTGACCTTGTACTCAGACACATCCCGGGCTTCCACCTGCCCGCTTCCCATCAGCTTGTCCGCAATATGAAGGCTCTTCCCGCCCGGAGCGGCACACACGTCAAAACACGTATCGCCCCAGTTGGGCGCCGCAATTTCCGCCACCAGCATGGAACTGATATCCTGTACCTGTATCCATCCCTTTTTGAATGCCGAAATTGCCTTTATATAATTATAATCCGAAATTTCCAGCGCATAGTCCAGATACGGATGCTGCCGGACTGTGATTCCCTGTTGTTCCAGCTCCTGAATGATCTCTTCCTTTGAAGCCTTTGCCAGATTGCAGCGCACTACTGTAGGTTTTTCCATATGGGAATCTCGGCAGATCTTTTCTGTTGTCTCATAACCGAACTGCGCCACCCACTTGTCAAGCATCCAGATCGGGAAAGAGTATTTCACCGACAGATAATGAAGCGGCTCGATTTTGGGGTCGGGATAGCGCACCTGATTCAGCCTGCGCGCAGTATTGCGCAGCACGCCGTTCACAAAGCCCTTTAAATTGTAAAATCCCCTGCGCTGCGCCAGCTTGACCGCCTCGTTGCAGACCGCAGAATCCGGGACGCTGTCCATATATTTCATCTGATAAACGGACATCCGAAGCAGATTGCGGATCAAAGGCTTCATATTATATACCGGCACATTGGAAAACTGCTCGATAATATAATCCATCTGGATCATATGCTCCAGCGTTCCCTCCACCGTTCTGGAAATAAAAGCCCTGTCTCTCTTCTCAAGATACTGGTATTTCTCAAGCACCTGCCTTATCACAACGTGGCTGTATGCTTCTTCCTCCGTGATCTCCATCAGGATGCCCAGCGCAATCTCTCTTATATTCACCGGTTTAGTCACGGTCTCTTCCCCTTCCTCCTGCCAGAATGATCAGCCGCAGCAACTGAAGCACAGATGCCGCAAGGCTGGCGACATACGTCATCGCAGCGGCGCCCAGCACCTTTTTCCCTGCCGCAAGCTCCGAATCGCCAAGAATATGGCCGCCCTCCAGTATCTTAAGCGCTCTGGAGGAAGCGTTAAATTCCACCGGCAGAGTCACAAGCTGGAAAAGCACCGCCAGAGAGAACAGTATGATTCCGGCTGTAAGCAGCGGCCGCATGGAAAAGATCAGCCCTGCCAGAAAGATTGGCCAGGCCAGGGTAGATCCGAAATTCGCCGCCGGCACTAACGTGCTCCGAAGCACCAGCGGGCCGTAGCCCTTCTGATGCTGTACCGCGTGTCCGCACTCATGGGCTGCAACGCAGACCGCAGCGACGGAATTTGACCCGTAGGTGCTGTCCGACAGCCGCAGTGTCTTCGTCCTTGGATCATAATGGTCGGTCAGATCCCCGGAGACGTGCTCGATCCGCACATCGTATATGCCGGAAAGCTGCAACACCTTCTGCGCCGCCATAGCGCCAGTCAGTCCGCTCATGCTTCTCACTCTGGAATATTTGTTAAAAGTACCCTTTACATTTGCTGATGCGATCATAGACAGCAAAAGTCCCGCGATCACCAGAAGATACGTCCAGTCAAAATAGCGGTAGCCGCCATAGCCGCCAAAACCATAAAATGAATTCACACTTGATGCCAGTAAGCTCATTCGCTGTCAACTCCTTCTTATTTCTTTGTCCTGCTACATGGCAGGTGCATTTTTTCGCCCTGCATACGGCGCAGATGCATTTTTTTCACCCTGCATACGGCGCAGATGCATTTTTTCACCCTGCATACGGCGCAGATGAATTTCTTTCATGCCGCATATGCGGATGTGTTTTTTTCATGCCGCATATACAGACGCATTATCTTTCTTCCGCATGCTTAACAGAATTTTTCAGTTTCTTCATCTCAGTCTGTCTGGCCGAATTTTTCCCCGGGTTCCACCGGATAACCTCGCAGGAACGCATCCACCGCCATACGCTTTTTGCCCTCCGGCTGCACCTCCCGTATCGACAACAGGCCACATCCGGTCTGAATTTTCAAGGAATGCTTTGTCACCTCCGCGGCTGTACCGGGGATCCGGGACGGGTCTTCTGCGTGACATGCCACGCCTTCGTCTGCCGGTATATCTATATCAGTCTGCCCCTCTGCCGTCTGAGCCATCCCGGCAGTCTTCTGCGTCTCCACATCCGCCGTCTGAGCTTTCCCGGCAGTCTTCTGCGCTTCCACATCCGCCGTCTGAGCTTTCTCGGCAGTCTTCTGCGCCTCCACATCCGCCGCCCATATCTTTAATGTCTTTCCGCGGTATTTCGTATATGCGCTGGGCCACGGATTCAGGCCGCGGATCAGGCATTCGATCTGATGCGCATCCTTTGTCCAGTCGATCGCGCCGTCCTTTTTTGTCAGCATCGCCGCATACGGCGTGGGGCTCTCTTCCGGCTGTTTTTCATAGACAGCCGTGCCGTTTTCGATCGTTTCCAGCGTGCGAAGAAGAAGCTGCGCTCCCACAGCGCTCAGCTTGTCAAACAGGCTTCCGCCCGTTTCCTTTTCCTCCAGACGCACCGTCTCCTTCAGGAGCATATCGCCGGTATCAAGTCCTGTGTCCATGCGCATTGTCGTGACCCCAGATTCCTGATCACCATTTATGACAGCCCACTGGATCGGGGCTGCACCGCGGTACATCGGAAGCAGAGACGCATGGACATTGATACATCCATACTCCGGCAGCTCCAGAATATCCTTCGGTATCATCTGCCCGAAAGCCACAACGACGATCACATCCGGCTGCAGCTCCCGTAATTTATCGACCCACTGCTGTTCCCTGATCTTTACTGGCTGAAACACCGGTATCCCGGCGGATACCGCCAGCTCCTTCACCGGGGGCATCTGTACTTCCTTCCCCCGTCCCTTCGGCTTATCCGGCTGGGTAAACACCGCCTGTACATGATATTTTTCCGAATCGATCAGCGATTGCAGCGTTCCCACCGCAAAATCCGGCGTTCCCATAAAAACTACATTTCTTATCATTCTTCCTCCAAACCTTCTTCCGGTTCATCACTTACATCAAACAACTGGCCTTCCACATGGCGGACATACATAATGCCGTCAAGATGGTCACATTCGTGGCAGATAGCCCGGGCCATCAGTTCCTCGCCCTCCAGCTCAAACTCCTGCATATTCTCATCAAAGGCCCGCACCTTTACGTAATTCGGCCGGGTCACGATACCTGCCTGCCCCGGGAGGCTTAAGCATCCCTCCTGGCCGGTCTGCTCGCCGGAGGTCTCCAGTATCTCAGGATTTACAAGAACTACCGGGCCCTCTCCTATATCAATTACCACAATTCGTTTTAATATACCAACCTGCGGTGCTGCAAGTCCGACACCATTCGCATCGTACCTGTCTCTTATACACATCTCCGAGCCCACGAGACGGAGCTACATCT
>CAMTFT010000194.1 GCA_947071365.1 uncultured bacterium
ACCTATTAAGTCGTCGGCAGCGTCAGATGTGTATAAGAGACAGGTATGGAACGGAGGGAATCATGCGTATTTATGATGACCCCGTTTATTCTGTGCAGATCATAAAGGCAAACGGCGAGAAGGTACATTATGAGCTGGATCAGATTCAGACGAACGATAATCAGACGAAGTCCGGTGTGATCGATCTGTTCATAGAAAGCCTGGTAAATGATACGCCGCCGGAGATTTCCGGTGAAAGCGTGCTTAGCGCCATGAAGGCCGTATTCGGAAGCATTGAGTCCTCCGAAACGGGAAAACTGGTTCGGGTACAGGATTGATCAGATATTTCTGAAAGACATGTTTTAAAAGAATAACAGAAAGGAAGAGACAGTTATGAAGATGGGAATTATCAGCTCTATCTTTGACGGATGGACATTTGAGGAAATGATAGATACTGTGGCAGAGATGGGGCTTTCCTGCGTAGAAGTGGCCTGTTGGCCCCAGGGAAAAGCGGAGCGCCGCTATGCCGGTGTGAGCCATATTGATGTGGACGGACTTACGCAGGAAAAGGCAGCGTATATTCTGGACTACTGCAAAAAGAGAAATGTGGAAATATCCGCCCTCGCTTTCTATCCGAATACAATGGATGCGGACCCGGAAAAACGTGCAGCCAACATCGCGCACCTTAAGAAGGTCATAGATGCTTCGAGAACCCTCGGAGTCGGCATGGTAACTACATTTATCGGCCGGGATCAGACAAAGAATGTGGAAGAGAATATCGAGCTGTTCAAAGAAATCTGGCCTTCCCTGATCGAGTATGCAGCCAGCCGGGAAGTGAAAGTGGCGATCGAGAACTGCCCGATGCTCTTTGGCCCCGACCAGTGGCCCGGCGGGCAGAATCTGATGACGACTCCGGCTATCTGGAGAAAACTGTTTGCTATCATTGATTCCCCGTACTTCGGTATCAATTATGACCCGAGCCACTTCGTATGGCAGCAGATGGATTATATCAGGCCGATTTATGAATTTAAGGATAAGATCTTCCACGTACATTATAAGGATATCAAGCTGTATCCTGACCGCCTGAATGACTGCGGTATCATGGCGTATCCTCTGGATTATATGGCGCCGAAGCTTCCTGGACTTGGGGATGTGGACTGGGGCCGTTACGTATCCGCTTTGACGGATATCGGCTATGACGGCTACACCTGCATTGAGGTAGAGGACAGGGCCTTTGAGGGCAGCAGGGAAAAAATTCTGGACAGCGTGCGGCTGTCAAAGCGCTACATGGAGCAGTTTGTGATCTAAAGAGCGTGATGCCGCTTCTGCGTTTTCTGAAAAGTAAAGTAAAATACGATCCCTTTTGTGATAGAGGAAATCGTCAGCGCCCACCAGATACCGGACAATCCCAGTCCCATGTGAGTGAGCAGCAGCGCCAGCGGGATCCTGGCGCCCGTCAGACTGATGCTGATAACACTGCAAAGCGTTGTCTTTCCCAGCCCGGACAGAGCGCCGATGGTCATCAGTTCTACGCACATAAAAATTTCGCTCACTCCGATAATCATAAGATAACCGACTGCGATGTCGATGACCTCCGGTTCGTAAAAGAAAAGACGGGCGATCGGGCGGGGAAACAGCACAAAGGCGGCTGTGATCAGGGCACTCCACAGGATCAGGAGCTTCAAAGAGATACTGTATCCCTTTTGAATACGCTCTGCTTTCCCTGCGCCGTAGTTTTGTCCCACGAAAGCGTTCAGAGCGGAGCCGAAGCCTTCCGCCGTATTCCAGGACAGGGATTCGATCTGTCCTCCGACGCGCTGCGTAGCGATGGCGCCGGGGCCAAAACCGGATACCATCCGGGTCAATACCATGGAGATCATGCTGTAAATGGTTCCCTGCAGCGCGGAGGGAATGCCGATTCTGCCGATAGAACGGTAATATCTTGCAGGAACGGGGAATAAGATCCTTCTGTTTTTCAGAATATTTGTATCCTGGCGGCTGCGCAGAACTTCAAGGATCAAAACCGCCAGCACCAGTGCCTGCGCAGTCACCGTTGCAATGGCAGCGCCCGTTGCGTTAAGCTTCGGGAATGGCCCGATGCCGAGAATCAGCACAGGGTCAAGGATCATGTTTGCGGCGAGTCCTACGAGGTTGGCCTTAAACGGAGTTTTGGAATCGCCCTGGGCGGTGTACAGTCCGGTCAGCGTGAAATTCAGGTAGGAAAAAATAATTAACCCGCAGGTGATCGTCATATAAAGGCGGGCTGTCTCATACGTTTCTGCGTCAGTTAAATTGAAAAAGGACAGCAGGGGATGTATGAAGCTGAGGCAGACAGCTCCAAATAAAATACCGAATAAAACAGTAAGCTGGAGTGAAGCCGCGGCGTAGCTCCGGGCTTCCTGATAATCTTTGCGGCCGCAGCACTGTGCAGCATTTACCTGTCCGCCCATGCGGGCAAGGGTGACGAGCCCCTGGGAAAGCCAGACGAACATTCCGCCTACGCCCACTCCGGCCACGGCTTTGGAACCGAGCGTTCCGATCCATGCCATATCTGTGATACTGTATGCCGTCCCCAAAAAGGAGGAGGCCATGATCGGCAGAGCAAGCTCCGCCAGTGTTTTTAAAATCGGACCGGAAGTGAGGTCCACTGTTTTCGTTTTTGCAGCCATAATTTCATCAACCGTATTTCTGTAAATTTGCGTTAGCACAGCATTATGCTGTTTAATTGGCAGCCGACCGGACAAAGCGATGAGTGCTGCCCAATTCATCTGTTTAAAAACGCCGTGCCAGCATGGACTATTATATGATATAGGACACTTTGGTTCAAGTGGGAATCGGATGATAGCGGTATATTCTTTGCTTTAAAGAAAAAAGAGCGATAAGAAAGGGTGACATGCCCTGAAAAACAGTGTATACTGCAATGGTGAAAAGGTTACTGTTCACGGTCTCTGCGGCAGTGCAGAGGCAGTGTGGGCAGAAGAGAACGGGAGAAGATCATGAACAGGATTTTGATGATCAGCACAGGCGGTACACTGGCATCCTCGCACAGTGACAACGGATTATCGCCGGGGCTGCACGGAAACGATATTTTAGACAAAATAGAGGGACTGACCGCCGGATTTTCGGTGGACGTGGAGGAGCTGTTCATGCTGGACAGCTCAAATATGCAGCCGGAGGAGTGGACGCAGCTTGCGGCCCGGGTCTATGAGCGGCGAAAAGATTATGACGGGATCGTGGTGATTCACGGGACGGATACCCTGGCCTACACGGCAAGCGCGCTGTCCTTTGCACTGCAGGGGATTGAGATTCCGGTGGTGCTGACAGGAAGCCAGGTCTCCATCGAGAATCCCATTGCGGACGCGACGGAGAACTGCAGAGCGGCGCTTCATATGGCGGCAAGCCATTGCCCGGGCGTGTATGTGGCGTTTAACCGGAAGATTATTCTTGGGACGAGAGCCAGCAAGGTACGGACGAGAAGTTTTGATGCGTTTGAGAGTATCGATTATCCGTATGCGGCCAAAATTAACAGCAGCGGCCTTGTGGTCAACCCGGCCGCCCTTGGCGTTGGAGGAACGTGTACGCTGCAAAACAGATTCAGCACGGAGGTATTTTTGCTGAAACTGTTTCCTGGTATTTCCACTGATATTTTCCGGAAGCTTGAGCAGATGGGTGTGCGCGGTGTCTATGTGGAGGCGTTCGGCATCGGCGGGCTGCCCTTTGAGAAACGCAATCTGACGGGAGCCATCAGAAAAGCTGTAGAAAACGGAATGGTGGTGGCGGTGGGCAGCCAGTGCCTGTACGAGGGCAGTGATTTTACGGTGTACGAGGTAGGGCGGCAGGTGCTGGACTGCGGCGTAATAGAGACTGGAAACATGACCTCGGAGGCAGCGGTCACGAAGCTGATGTGGGCGCTGGGGCAGTATACGGACGTCCAGAGGGTGCAGGAGGTCATGAAGACAAACCTGGTGGGAGAGCTTGGAGCGTCGGTAGACTGGAATGCGTGATGATAAATTTGCGAAATAACTGTGCCGCCTGTGTCAGATGCTGTCCCGGGCGGCAGGCAATTGCGATCTCTGTGGACAGAGACGGGTCGTCGCAGCGGCGGACCTGAAGGTTTACCGCATCGGTCAGTGCGGAGCCGGAAGACAGGTTCATGGTGCCAGCCAGTGCGGAGCCGGAAAGCAGGTTCGCGGTGCCAGTCAGTGCGGAGCCGGAGGGCAGGTCCGCGGTGCCAGTTGGTGCGGAGCCGGAGGGCAGCGCCGAGGCAGGCAGCAGTCCGACACCAAGCCCGTTCTGTGCCAGAAGAAGCGTGGTCTGAGCTGTGTCGTTGCAGCAGCGTACCAGAGGGGAGCATGCGATCGATTCAAAACGGGCTCTCAGGATACCTTCCCACCTGCGGTACAGAATCAGAGGCTTGCGGGAGAGCTGCTTTAATGTAATCGTTTCGCCGGGAATATCTTCAAAGAAGTCTGCGATACCGACCGCTACAAGGGCTTCTTTTTTTATGTAATCAATTTCCAGGCCCTGGGCGAAAAAGGGCGTACGGATAATTGCCAGATCCAGTGCGCCGACGTGGAGCTGCTCTATGAGTTGGTACGTGTTTGCGCTGTATACCTCGTATTGGATTCGGGGATAGTCCAGAGCGAAGCGGCAGAGCCACTTTGGAAACATCGTCTCCTGAACAGAGGAAACGACACCGATCCGCAGTGTTCCGGCGGCTCCCGTTGCGAAGTCGTTTATTTCCGCGGCAGTGGTGTCACAAAGCCCCAATATCGTGCAGGCCCTTTCATACAGTGCGCGCCCGGCTTCTGTCAGATGAAGCCTGCGGCCTTTGTGATCGAAGAGACGGCAACCCAGTTCATCCTCCAGATCTGTCTCTTATACACATCTCCGAGCCCACGAGACGGAGCTAC
>CAMTFT010000195.1 GCA_947071365.1 uncultured bacterium
GCTCCGCTCCGCTGCCGGTCATTGTGATATTTCCGGTCTCCATGACGTAGCCGACATCCGCCGTCCGAAGCGCCATGTTCGCATTCTGCTCGATCAGCAGGATCGTAACTCCCTGCTTGTTGATCTCCTTGATAATATCGAAAATCCCCTGTACGATCAGCGGCGCCAGACCCAGTGACGGCTCATCCATCATGATGAGCTTCGGGCGGCTCATTAGCGCCCGGGCCACTGCCAGCATCTGCTGCTCTCCGCCCGAAAGCGTACCGCCGGCCTGCCAGTGGCGCTCCTTCAGCCTCGGGAACAGATCGTAGATCCAGTTCAGATCCTCGGTCAGATTGTCCTTTCTCATATACGCGCCGATCTTCAGGTTTTCCAGCACCGTCAGATCCGGGAATATCTTTCTGCCCTCCGGCACAAGGGTGATTCCCTTCGCCACGATATCATTCGTATCCTTTCCCGTAATGTCCTCACCCATAAACTCGATCTTTCCGGAGGCCGGCTTCACAAGGGATACGATAGAACGCAGCGTCGTTGACTTTCCGGCTCCGTTCGCTCCGATCAGCGTGACGATGCTTTTCTCCGGCACTTCAAAGCTGATACCCTTTACAGCCTCGATACCGCCATAATTTACTTTCAGATCTTTTACTTTAAGCATCTTCTTCACTCACCCCCAGATATGCCTCTATTACTCGTGGATTGTTCTGCACCTCTGCCGGTGTGCCCTCTGCCAGAAGCTTTCCGAAATCAAGCACGTAGACCCGGTCGGAAATCTGCATAACAAGATCCATATGGTGTTCGATCATAAAAATCGTCAGATGGTATTCGTCGCGGATCTGGCGGATAAAATCAGTCAGTTCCTGCGTCTCCTGCGGATTCATTCCGGCTGCCGGCTCATCCAGAAGAAGAAGCTTCGGCTGCGTCGCCAGGGCTCTTGCGATCTCAAGGCGGCGCTGGATGCCGTAGGGCAGGGAACCGGCCACCTCATCCTTCAAATGTGCCAGATTCTGCATTTCCAGAAGCTCCATGGTCTCCCGGCGCATCTTCGCCTCTTCCGCATGGTTCAGGCGGAAGGTCGCCGTGAAAAGATTCTGCTTTGCCCTCATATGCTTTGCGATCAGAACATTCTCAAACACCGTCATAGACGAGAAAAGCCGGATATTCTGGAAGGTTCTGGCAATGCCCGCCTGCGTGATCCTATCAGGTGTCGGCACGATACGTTTCGTATATCTTCCGGCATTTTCGCCGATGTACATTTTTTTCATTTTGCCATGCGGATAGCTTTCCAGAAGCTCTTTGCCGCAGAAGGACACGGAGCCGTTCGTCGGCTCATACACGCCTGTAATACAGTTGAATGCCGTTGTCTTTCCGGCGCCGTTCGGTCCGATCAGTGCGACGATCTCACCCTCGTTGACTTCCAGAGAAAGATTGTCTACCGCTACCACGCCGCCGAACTGCATGGTAATGTCTTCTACACGGAGGATATTATTACTCATTATTTAGCCTCCTTTTTCTTTTTGCCGAAATTCTTGAAAAACCGGATGATGCCGTCCACCGAAAATTCCCGGTTACCCATGATACCCTTCCGGGCGAACAGCACGATCGCCATAATAATAACGGAAAATACGACCTTACGGAAGCCGGCGCGCAAAAACGGCACCTTGAAATCTCCGATATACGTCTCCACATCCAGGAAACGCAGCCACCACTCGGAACATGCGATAAACAGGAAAGAAGCGATGCAGCTTCCCGTCACACTGCCCAGACCGCCGATCACGACAATCAGCAGGATCTCATACGTCATGGCAGACTTAAAGGTCATGGACTGGATCGAGGACTGGTACATTGCCAGCAGGCCGCCGCCTACGCCTGCAAAGAAGGAGGAAATACAGAATGCCATCCTCTTGTGCTTTGCAAGATTGATTCCCATTGCCTCCGCCGCGATCTCATCATCCCGGATCGCCTTGAAAGCTCTTCCGTAGGAGGAATTGATGACCAGCACCATAATCGCAATACAGATGCCGCACACGATGAATGGGAAGCTTACCGTCGTGAAGCTCGGATATTTCCGGAGCATATTGGAACCGTTCGTCACAGGCCCCAGCACATCCCACTGGAAAAACGCCCGGATGATCTCGGCAAAGCCGAGGGTAGCGATTGCCAGATAATCACTCTTCAGCCGAAGTACGGGAAGACCGATCAGCCATGCAAATATAGCCGCCATGATCCCGGCCGCCAGAAGTCCCACAAAGAATGGCACGGAAAACTGGATCACACCGCCGTGGAAATACTGGTACACCGATGCACGGGCTTCCACCGGAATCGTCAGAACCGCGTACGTATACGCACCGATCAGCATAAAGCCCGCCTGCCCCAGTGAAAACAGTCCCGTAAAACCATTCAGGAGGTTCATGGATACTGCGACGAGGGAATAGATACATCCCTTTTTCAGCACCGTCAGCGCAATGTGCGTCGGCGGCAGCGTGCGCTCCAGAACCATAATCACTGCCAACAGCGCCAGAAGCAGCAGCGCTGAGATAATTATATTTTTCTTCTTACTCATAACAGCCACCCCTCTTATACCTTATCTGTAGCCTTTTCGCCGAACAGACCCGTCGGCTTGACGATCAGAACGACGATCAGAAGCGCAAAAGTAAATGCGTCGGAGAATGTCGTCCATCCAAGGCCCTTGATGATATTTTCACAGATACCGATGATAAATGCGCCGATCACGGCTCCCGGAATCGATCCGATACCGCCGAATACGGCAGCTACGAAAGCCTTCAGTCCAGGCATTGCACCGGAGGTCGGAACTACGGACGCATAGTTTGTAAAGTAAAGCAGCGAACCGACTGCAGCCAGGAAGGAGCCGATCACGAAAGTCATACTGATGACATTATCGACTTTGATACCCATGAGGCGGCTCGTCTCGAAATCATTTGCCACAGCTCTCATCGCCATACCGATCTTCGTATGGTTGATGAGCTGCATCAGAACAATGACGAGGATGATCGTCAAAACCGGAGTGACCACCGTTACGACCTTCGTCGTGGCCGGCCCGATCTTGATGGAATTGGAAATAAACGGAATGGCCGGATACGTCTGGGCCAGACCGCCTGTTATGTAAAGCGCCAGATTCTGCAGCAGGTATGACACGCCGATGGCAGAAATCATAACAGACATACGCGGCGCATTCCGCAGCGGCTTGTATGCCACCCGCTCCACCAGCAGGCCCAGAATAACCGTTGCGATCAGTGTCAGAGGTATCGAAAGGTACAGCGGCATGATCGTGGAGGAATAGACCAGCACCAGTGCAGCCACCGTAAAAATATCTCCGTGCGCGAAGTTGATCAGCCGGAGAATACCGTATACCATGGTATAGCCAATCGCGATCAGTGCATACTGCCCGCCTACGGATATACCCGCCAGAAGATACGGCAGATTTTTGTTGATAAAATCCATCTTGGAACTCCCTTCTATCTTTTACGAAAAGAAGAGGCTGCATGCTCTGCAGCCTCTTATCCGGCTTTTCTGATTAGTTAACGCCCTGCTCTGCCACGAAGTCCCATGCGCCTGTCTCTGTGTTCGCTACTTTTACGTAAGCTGTGTCACGGAGTGCATCGCCGTTCACATCGTCAAATGCAATCGCGCCTGTAACACCTGTGTATGTCGTAGTCCACAGAGCCTCATTTACTGCTGCCGGGTCGGTAGAACCAGCGTTCTTCAGTGCCTCAAGAGCTGTGAAGTAAGCGTCGTAACCCATTGCCGTAACGGCTGCGATCGTGTCGTTTCCGCCGTTGTTTGCCAGGTTCGTCTTGTCACTGTTGATCCACTCTTTGATGCCCTCATCAAATTCAGCGTTTCCGCCTTCCTGATAGAAGGTCGTTACGTAGATCTGTACGTCCTTGCCCTCTGCTGCGCTCAGGATAACGTTGGAATCCCATGTATCGCCTGCCAGCAGCGGCATTGTAGCGCCCTGGGAAGCTGCGGTGTCAATGATAAGCTGTGCTGCCTCTGTGGAGGTCGGAGCGAAGATAACATCTGCGCCCTCATTTACAGCAGTCGTGATATAAGATGTAAAGTCTGCATTTCCTTCCGGGAAGGTCTCTTCTACGACTTCGCCGCCCAAGTTCTTGAATGCCTCTGAGAAGTAGAAGCCAAGACCTGCGGAATAGTCATCGCCGAGCTTTGTCAGAACGTACGCTTTCTTTGCCTCAAAATTTTCTGCTGCGAAGTTTGCAAGTACGGTACCCTGGAACGGATCAAGGAAGCAGATACGGAAATAATGTGTATTTCCCTCTGTTACCTGCGGGTTCGTACATGTAACGCCGATCGCCGGAACGCCGGCCTGTGCGAATGTATCGGAAGCTGCGATCGCTGCACCGGAACCGTATGTACCAAGAACTACGGAAACTCCTTCGCTTACAAGCTGTGAAGCTGCTGTAGGAGCCTTCTCTGCTGAGGATTCATTATCAACAACGACCAGCTCTACATCATATTCTGTGCCGTCGATCTCAACGGTCGGAGCTACGCTGTTCGCATACTGGATACCGAGTGTCTCCTGCTTTCCGCCTGCACCGTTATCTCCTGATGCCGGCTCGAAAACGCCAATCTTCACTGTGTCTGCTGCGGATACGCTCATCACGCTGGCAAAACACATGGTTGCACAAATCGCAAGTGCTGCTAATTTTTTCATAACAAACTACCTCCTGTTTTGGATGATTCTTTTATTGCTTTATTATGGTAAAACAATAAACATGTCTTATATTGTAGTCCTGTTTTGTCCGTAATACAAGGACTTTTGTTCGTTGTACGTGAAAAATACAATTTTCCGCGGTGCGCGGACATTTGTTTGTAAATTCTTTACTGCATATACAAT
>CAMTFT010000196.1 GCA_947071365.1 uncultured bacterium
GATGTAGCTCCGTCTCGTGGGCTCGGAGATGTGTATAAGAGACAGGGCAAATATTTTGTGTTATTATGAAAGAGTTAAATTCATCGGAAAATGGATGTGAGGATATACATGAAGGAACTACTGGATAAGATAAAAGAAAAATACGGGAGGAATTGGCTGGAGATCCTGCTTATGATCGTCTTTGTCATTACAGCTCTTGCGTTGAACGCTTCCGAGATTTCTTCGGAAACGATAGCGGTATTTGGGAGTAATGTAAATAAGCCGGGGCAGGGCGCAGTGCAGGCGGCATCAGAGGAAGCCATCGAAAGCGAGGAAGAGGCGAAGCCGGAAGAAGCTGATGAGGCAAGGTCAAGCAGCCCGGATGAGGATAGCGCAGCATCTGATGGAGCAGAGAAGAAGAACGTTGGAGATAAGAAAACGGTTTCTGGTGACGCAGAGGAAGATGGCATGAGTTCTGGCGGCACAGAGAAAAATGTCGGGAGATCTGAGGATGCAAAGAAAAACAGTGAGAGCTCCGATGATATAGAGAAATTCGGCGGGAGTTCTGATGACATGGTGGATGCTGGCGCAGATTCCAATACCGCGGACGAGGACGGAGTAAAGACGGGAAAAGAAAAGCCAGGCGGAACAGACGCAGATGCTTCAGATGCAGGCAGCACAAAACCAGCCGGAACAGGCACAAATGGTTCAGGCGCAGGTAGCACAAAGTCAGGCAGGACAAGTGCTGACGACACAAACAGCGCGCCTGCAGATGATGCGAAGGACGACCCGGCTCCGGAATACGAACTTTTCACTTTACAGGATGCAAAGAGGATAAGAGACCTTTATCCGATTTACCTTCCGGGAGTGACCGGCCCGGTGGAGTATTGGAAGGTGTGGGAAGATCCGGATCTGGCAGAGTATCAGATCGTTGAATACCAGAGTTCGGACAGGAATCTCACGCTGCTCCGAAAAATGATCGAGAACAGGGTAAAAGAATACGATGGAGATTGGTCTGTTTACGTGAAAAATCTGAGTACAGACGAAAGCATCGTTATCAATAATCAGCCGATGAAGTCGGCCAGCGTCATGAAGCTTTTCATTATGGGAACGGTATACAAAGCGATGGAAGCAGGCGAGCTGGAGCGCACGGATGAAGTGATGTCTCTGATGAACAGCATGATTACGGTCAGCGATAATGAAGCGTCAAATCAGCTTCTGTATCTGCTGGGTGATGAGAGTTATGAGGATGGAATTGCAAAGGTAGATGAATTTATCCGTGAATACGGGTTCAGTGAGATGACCGTGGAATACAACGGCTTCAACAATTCGGCCACCATTATGGACAGTGACAATTTCAATCAGGTGTCTGCGCAGGATTGTGGAAAGCTGTTGGAGGATATTTACCGCCGTACCTGGGTGAACCGGTCTGTCAGCAATGAAATAGAGGAAATGTTGCTGAATCAGCATACGAGATATAAGATTCCTGCCGGATTACCGGAGGGCGTGCTTTGCGGCAACAAGACGGGGGAGATGGACACAACGGAAAATGACGCTGCAATCATTTATGCGGAGGATTGTGATTACATATTGGTGGTGCTCTCAAGCGACTGGAACAGCAAGGATGAGGCGATTTCCAGAATTGCCTCTCTGTCCGGTATGGTGTATGAATTCCTGAATTAAAAAGAAAACCGCGGATATGTAAGGAGGAATGATATGTTTCGTTTATGGGGAAAAATATGGAAGGACAGCCGGATGATCCGGGATACTGTTTATGAAGAGGAAAGCGACGATACGAGAACGCATAAAATATTCCGCGGGCTGGATGAGATCTGCCATGAATTTGACCTTGGAAAGCCTATCTGGCTGGATATGACTGTCTCGGAGTTTCAGAGGCACAGCAAGGCCAGATTTTATCAGGATAGTTTTATTGAGGAAATAGAGTTCGATTATCTGGAGATCCAGGTGCTGCAGGAGGGGTGAAAGCCCCCCCTGTCTGTACGCCGGATCTGGCATAGACATAAAAACAAAAAACACGGATCGCCCCGTGTTTTTGCAATTTGTCTCCTGAAATGAGGAGTGCCCCCGGCGTCTGGTACACCGGAGGCTATTATGAAAAAATTTATCAAATTAGGTTTGAGAATACCTCTCAAGAACTGATTATAATATAACACCTATTTATGAACAAAATATGAACGAACAATAAATAATTAGTAAAATTGACATAAAAGGAAAATAAATCAAGAAAACAATTGTCTGATATGCACATACAAATGAAAGCGTGAGCCGCACATCAGTTGGCAGAAATGATAGGAAATACTGACTTTTGAAGTAAAAATTGTTTTCTTTTGTGCTGAGGCTGTAGTAAAATAGAGACATCTATAGCAGGATGGAAATGAATGCCACGCTGAAAAACCTGTGGGGAGCCGCAAAAACGGCGGTAAAATTTTATAAGAATACAGCGTCGGCCCGGAAAAGATATTTAAAATAAAGCATTTGTTTTGGAGGAAAAGATGGAAGACAGAGAAAAGCTTATGGTAATCGAGGAGCAGAAGGATGTGGCGGGGCTTGGGACTCCCGGTCACAGACGCACGGTTTACGTGGTAGGACATAAAAATCCCGATACGGATTCTATTTGCTCAGCGATTTCTTATGCATATCTGAAGAATCAGACTTGCAGCAACAATCAGTACGTACCGGCCAGAGCCGGCCAGATCAGCGCGGAAACACAGTACGTTCTGGAACGTTTTCAGGTAGAGACACCGGCGCTTCTGGAAAATATTGGAACACGTGTAAAGGACATGGACATCCGTAAGGTTCCCGGCGTTCGCAGCAATATCTCTCTGAAAAATGCATGGTCGCTGATGACGACACAGAACGTATTTACGCTTCCGATCACAAATGAGAAAAATCACCTGAAGGGTCTTATTACCATCAATGATATTGCGAAATCCTACATGGAGGAGTACGACAGCGCCATCGTTTCTGTGGCGAAAACACCGTACCGGAATATTCTGGAAACGCTTGATGCGGAAATGGTGGTGGGAGATCCGGAGGGATATTTTGATAAGGGAAAGGTCGTGATCGCGGCGGCGAATCCTGATGTCATGGAGAATTATATTGAGGAGCATGACATGGTGATTCTGGGAAACCGCTATGAGTCACAGCTCTGTGCGATTGAGATGCAGGCGGGCTGTATTGTTGTGTGCCTCGGTGCTCCCGTATCCAGAACGATCAAGCGCCTTGCAGAGGAGCGCAACTGTACGATTATCGTAACGCCGCTGGATACGTATGCGGTGGCAAGGCTGATCAACCAGAGTATGCCGGTGGATTTCTTTATGCGAAAGGACAATCTGATGACATTCCGGCTGGCTGATTATACAGAAAGTATCAGAGATACGATGTCGAAAAAGAGATACCGTGATTTCCCGATCCTTGACCGTACAGGAAAGTATGTGGGAATGATTTCCAGACGTAATTTGTTGGGTGTCCACAAGAGAGGGCTGATCCTTGTGGATCACAATGAAGTCTCTCAGGCGGTGGACAATGTACTGGATGCGGAGATCCTTGAGATCATCGACCATCACAGGCTTGGTTCGCTTGAGACAATGGCTCCCGTTTATTTCAGAAATCAGCCGGTGGGCTGCACGGGAACGATCGTCTACCAGATGTTCTGTGAGCAGGGGATCGAGATACCGAAATCCATTGCGGGGCTTTTGTGCAGTGCGATTATCTCAGATACGCTTATGTTCCGTTCGCCAACGTGTACGGCGATGGATGTGAACGCGGCAAGGGCGCTGGAAAAAATCGCTGATATCAAATGCGAATCCTACGCTCAGAAAATGTTTGCGGCCGGAAGTGATCTGAAATCAAAGACGAATGAAGAAATTCTGTATCAGGATTTCAAGAAATTTGAATTCGGCGACCTGAATATTGGAATTGGACAGATCACATCCATGAATGCTGAGGAGCTGCTTAACATTAAGAAACGCCTGCTTCCGTATATCAGAGAGGTATATGAAACGAGCGATATGGACATGATATTCTTTATGTTGACGGATATTATTACGGAGTCTACGGAGCTGCTTTGCTGTGGTAAGGATTCCGGCGAGCTGGTGGAGGAGGCGTTCCATCAGAAGGCGGAGGATGGGTGTGCGCAGCTTCCGGGGGTGGTTTCGAGGAAGAAGCAGTTGGTGCCGTCGTTTATGATGGCGATTAGTCAGTTGTAGGCTGCCTGTTTATGGGTTGCGCAATGAGATAAAGGTTATGTGAAGAGGGGAGAATGTATGGGAAAGGAAATTTGGAGAGCGGGGAATATGTTGTATCCGCTTCCGGTGGTGATGGTGAGCTGTCAGAGGCCGGGAGAAAAGCCGAACATTATTACGGTGGCCTGGGCTGGTACGGTTTGTAGTTCGCCGGCTATGGTGTCGATTTCGGTGAGGCCGGAGCGTTATTCTTATGATATTATAAAGGAAACGGGAGAGTTTGTTATTAATCTGACGACGGAAAAGCTGGTGCGGGCCACGGATTTTTGCGGTGTCCGTTCGGGGAGAGATGTGGATAAGTTTGCGCAGATGCATCTGACGGCAGGAAAAGCGGTACATGTGTCTGCACCTCTGATAGAGGAAAGCCCGGTGAATATTGAGTGTCGTGTGACGCAGGTACTGGAGCTGGGATCACATCATATGTTTGTGGCGGAAGTGCTGGGCGTGGATGTGGACGGCGCGTATCTGGATGCAAAGGGAAAGTTCCAACTGAATCAGGCAGGGCTGATGGTTTACTCGCATGGAGAGTATTTCGGGCTGGGGAAGAAGCTGGGGAGCTTTGGATACAGTGTGAGAAGCTGTCTCTTATACACATCTGACGCTGCCGACGACTTAATAGGTGTAG
>CAMTFT010000197.1 GCA_947071365.1 uncultured bacterium
TACACCTATTAAGTCGTCGGCAGCGTCAGATGTGTATAAGAGACAGTAGTAAGTCGCTTTCTCCGCATTGTTCTTGATCACGCTGTCAATATATGCTTTATCCTTTTCCAGCTCTGCAACGCGCTTCTGAAGCGGCTCCAGCACGGATACAACGGCTTCTCCCACAGCCTCCTTGAACTGGCCATAACCGCAGCCGCTGAATTCCTTCACAGCCTCCTCCGGCGTCTTGTTCAGGCATGCGCAGTAAATATCGATCAGGTTGTGCAGCCCCGGCTGCTCGTCACAGTACCGGATCTCACCGACAGAGTCCGTCACTGCCCGCTTGCATTTTCTGCGGATGGTATCCGGGTCATCCATCAGGTAGATACTTCCGTTCGGATTCTCGTCGGATTTGCTCATCTTCTTTGTCGGCTCCTGAAGGCTCATGATCTTCGCCCCCGTCTTGCCGATATATGCCTCCGGCACAGTAAATACATTGCCGTAAATACCGTTAAACCTCTGGGCAATATTTCTTGTCAGCTCCAGATGCTGCATCTGGTCGATCCCCACCGGCACCACGTCCGCCTGATACAGCAGGATATCCGCCGCCATCAGCACCGGGTACGTGAACAGTCCGGCATTGATATTGTCCGCGTGCTTCGCCGCCTTGTCCTTGAACTGAGTCATGCGGTTCAGCTCACCCATATACGTAAAGCAGCTCAGTATCCAGGACAGCTCCGCATGGCCGGAAACGTGGGACTGGTAATAAATACAGTTCTTCTCCGGGTCAAGCCCCGCTGCTATATACAGCGTCAGAAGCGCTCTGGCACGCTTGCGCAGCACGGCCGGATCCTGTCTTATCGTAATCGAGTGCATATCCACAACGGAATAAAAGCATTCATATTCATCACTCAGCGTCACCCAGTTCTTCAGGGCTCCAAGATAGTTTCCAAGTGTCAGAGATCCCGTTGCCTGCATACCGCTGAACAGCACTTTTTTATCGTTGATCATTTTTCTTCCTCCCAAACTTCATGCCAGCCGACCCGGATCAAAACCTGCCTTTTCTGACTCTCAGGCCGTAATTTTCAAATCCTGTCTTCCGGCAAATCTATACGAAATTCTACCACTTTCATATAGTAAAGTCAAGGTTGTATGAAAGACAGAAAGCTGTTATGATATAAGCACAGTAACAGCTCAGACAGTACATCGATCTGAACAGCAATACTTCTGAACTATTACGGAATATATCAATTCATTACACCAGTATAGAAAGGAAATCCATCATGAAAAAAATAACAAGCTTTACCATTGACCATATCAAACTGCTCCCGGGGCTGTACGTTTCCCGCAAAGATCATGCCGGCAGCGAAGTCATCACCACCTTTGACATCCGTATGACGAAGCCAAACGGCGAACCTGTTATGAATACCGCAGAAGTACATACCATCGAGCATCTTGGCGCCACATACCTCCGGAACCATCCGGACTACGCTTCCAAAACGATCTATTTCGGCCCCATGGGCTGCCGTACCGGCTTTTATCTTCTGCTCTCCGGGGATTACGAGTCAAAGGATATCGTTCCTCTCATGAAGGATATGTTCACCTTTATCCGGGATTTCCGTGACGAGGTGCCAGGAGCCAGCGCAAAGGACTGCGGCAACTATCTCGACATGAATCTCCCTATGGCAAATTATCTTGCTGATAAGTACCTGCGTGAGGTACTGACGGATATCTCCGAGGAAAGACTGGTTTACCCGGAGTAACTGCATATAAAATCTTCATTTTTAGTCAAGTATCCATGCATACCCAAAGGGCGCCTGGCATGGATATCTGGCTCGTTGTTCGTGGGAATAAACGCAGTCGTCTAAAGCCTGGGCGACTGCGTTTACTGTCTGTTTTCTGCATTTTTCACATCTTTTTTGCTATCCCTGATACCGTATCCTCTCTATCACAGATTCCTTTTTGACATTCCGCGTAAGCACAAAGGAGAGCATGATCTGGAACAGTGCCAGAAACGCTGCCATGATCAGCAGCTCCGCCGCCGGGAAATGGTATTCATGCAGGCTGAACCAGGAATTCTCCTTTCCATACCGGAACAGCCCGTATCCGCAGGGAACCCCCACAAGCATCGACACAAGAACCGTACCGACGGTAAACAGCAGCCCCTCCCCCTGCAAACTCCTGTTCAACTGACTGTTCGTCATTCCGATGGCCTGCATCATTCCGAACTCCTGCCTTCGCGTGACCACGCTCACCACAAGCGTATTCGCCATATTCATAAAACTGATCACAGCAATCATGGCGCTGAGGGCGTAGCAGAATACCTTTATCATCATAACGCCGCTTTCGGACACCCGAAGCGTTTCCTCATAGCTTTCCATTTCCAGATGATTGCTCTCTTCAAGAAGGTGGTTCAATGCTTCCCCCACCTCTTTTTCACATCCCATCTCGCACTCTATCCAGAGACGGTATACGGGATCTCCATCAAATCCAAGGCTTCGGAATGTATCCTCCGTAATCACCCAATTTGCATTACAGCTCCCAAAAGAACCATAAACACCTGCTTCACATTCCCGGCTGGAAACTCCATCTTCCAAAGAGAGCCTTACCTTATCTCCCATATGGATGCCATTCTCCTCCATAAAATGGCTCCATCCATAAACGATTCCGCCTCCGTCCGTCACACTGTCATAAGAAAATTCTCCCAAAAAGCTGCCCTGTTCTATTTCCCAGTCAAATTCTTCCCGGTTCATTACAAGAACCGATTCATATTCCGGGTTTTCGCCGCCCTCCTTCGTTTCCCGTTTCATGGCAAGCATCCGCTGCGACCTTACGTCCTTTACCCCGTCTATTTCGCGGATCTGCTCTGTGAACTCCTCATTCAGCAGATCATCCCGCAGGATAACATTCAGGTTATTTTCCGGATACGCCTTATCATTCAGCTTATAATCAAGGGAAATCATAAAGTCACCGTATTGCACGGTTTTTCTGGCATCGTACCGTGCATCCATATTTCCGGCCAGGTTTGCCAGGACAACGAACAGCGTACACGACAGTCCCATCGTCACGATCGTAACGACAGTACGTTTTTTCTGCGCAGACAGATTTGCCATCGTAAGACCGGCCACCGTCAGCTCCCTTCGTCCCTTTCGGATACCCCGGCCCTGTTTTTTCCCGCTGTCTGCCTGATACCGTATCGCCTCCACCGGTGACAGCGAAGCCACGGTGCGCATAGGCTTTTTCAGGGATATCCACACCGTCACGAAGCAGATCAGCGCAGCGGCAGAGAGCATCACCGGCGAAACCGGGGAGACCTCGATATATCCTTCCGGATGGATTGCGCCTCCCATGTTGTTCAGCCAGGCAAAGGAAATTCTGGCAATATCAACACCGGCGATCAGCCCCAGAGGAATACCGATCAGCGCCAGTATCATTCCTTCCCTCCATATTAGCTGGCGCATCTGACGACGCGTGGCCCCCAATGCACGTATTTTTCCGTATTCCTGTATTTTCTGTCTGATTCCCACCTGAAAAATATTGTAAATGACAACGACTGAAAACAATACGATGCAAAAAATGATCACAGCACAGACACATATCGTCTCGTAGCCTGGGTCCAGCCTCCACATCAGGTATAATGTATTGACTGTCACATACTCTTTATCAACTCCCACAAGAGAGGCCAGCTCCGAAATCACCTCTTCGTCATTATCTGAGTTGATGCTCACCGATGGAGCCAGCGTAAAATATGCATGATACCGTCGTTCACTCTCCGGCACCAGCGATTCATAATACTTCTGCGAGACAAAGGCAGCGCTGTTTTTCTTCGTACTCCCCTCCCGCTCTTTCAGAATGCCGCAGATCACAAATTCCTCATCCTTATACGGAACCTCCAGACTACCTCTGGCTGATACAGTCACCGTATCCCCCAGCTTCGGCTCCGAAACGCCACAGCGTTCAAAAAAGTCGCGGCTCGCCGTTATCTCATTTTTTTCCAGAGGATACAAGCCATCCTCCAACTGCTCTATCATGTGATTCAGTTCCAGCGTCTCCATATCAGCAAATTGAAGGGAATCCTCCTGCTCTGTCACTCCAACCGATGCCATGACTCCGATTTCTTCAAATTCGCTGCGAAGCTCCATTGTGTGGATCTGCTCCGGGCTTACATTTCTGAAACAGCCGTAATGGCTGCCACTGTACAGACCGGCATTTACACGCTCTGATTTTATAATGCCATATCCATAGGAAGCTACAATGACCAGCGAAAGCATGGTAAGCATAATGGAAACTGTCACGAGAATACTTCGCGTCCTGTTGCATTTGTTATTGTTCCAGGCCAGCTTCGTAATCGACATCCCATTCATGAAGCCACCACCCTTCCGTCCTCTATCGTGATGATTCGGTCCGCCATCTGGGCGATGTCCTCATCGTGGGTGATCATGACAAGCGTCTGCCCGAATCTCTGTGCCGACATCTTCAAAAGCGCAATAACCTCGTCACTCGTCCTGGAGTCCAGATTTCCCGTGGGCTCGTCAGCAAAAACGATATCCGGCCGCGTCACCAGCGCCCTCGCGATCGCCACCCTCTGCTGCTGCCCGCCGGAAAGCGTGTTCGGCAGATGCCAAAGTCTGTCCCGAAGCCCCAGCGTATCCACGATCTGACCAACAAAGGCTTCATCTATCCTTTTATGATCCAGCCCCAACGGAAGAACGATATTTTCCCACACATTTATGGAAGATATCAGATTAAAGCTCTGAAAAACGAATCCAATCTTCCTGCGGCGAAATACCGCCAGCGCATCTTCAGAGGGCCTGTAAATATCCACATTTTTAATCAGTACACGCCCTGAAGTCGGACGATCCAGCCCGCCCATCATATGCAGC
>CAMTFT010000198.1 GCA_947071365.1 uncultured bacterium
GATGTAGCTCCGTCTCGTGGGCTCGGAGATGTGTATAAGAGACAGGGGTAAGGATGTGATTAAATGAAGATAGAAAAAATCAACGACAGACAAATTCGCTGTACTCTGACACGGGAAGACCTGGCTGACAGAGAGATCAAGCTCAGCGAGCTCGCATACGGTTCTGACAAGGCAAAAGCGCTTTTTCAGGATATGATGCAGGTGGCTGCCCAGGATTTTGGATTTGAAGCGGACAATACGCCGCTTGTGATAGAAGCCGTTCCGGTGTCCATGGATTCGCTGATCCTGATCATCACAAAAGTAGAGGATCCGGAAGAGCTTGACACCCGGTTCGCCCGCTTTTCACCGGAAGACCCGGAGCAGTCCGGCACAGTTTCCCATTCCGATTTAAAAGACCGGATCGAGGGTGCCGATGATATTCTGGGATTGATCAAAAAGATATCCGAGGCCAAAAAACGCGCCGCCCAAAAGGCTGCCGAATCAGAAGGGAAAACAGCGCCCGCACCGGACGCTGACACAGGCGACACGGAGCTTCGGGAGCTGACCCGCTTCTACCAGTTCTATTCTCTGGACGATGCGATACGCGCCGCAGGAGTTCTGGGCCACATTTATGCGGGACCGAACACTCTGTATAAGGACAGTGAGAGCGGTCACTACTATCTGTTCCTGAAAAAGGCAGAAAGCTCAGCCGAGCAGTTCAACAAGATCTGCAACGTTCTGTCCGAATATGCTTCTCCCTGCAAATACACGCCGGGAACGGACGCTTATTTTTCAGAGCATATGGAAGTCATTATCGCTGACCAGGCGCTTCAGAATCTGTATCAGCTAAATTAATTGATTACGGCAAAAAGGAACACTGCAAACCCGAACCGTTTTGCAGCGTTCCTTTTTATTTGCAAAATCACCTTTCATTTTCCGTCTGCAATCTCTCAGAACCCTCGACAATATCTCCCTCCTCAAGATTATAGCACTCCAGCAGCCTCGTCACGGAATACGTCACATCGCCGACGTGATGCTTCACCTCCAACGTGATCTCCAGAAGATTTCTTCCTTCCACCTTTGAGATCTCCAGCCGCTGAATTTTACATCCATTATAAAAGCTCTCGGGATAACTCCTGAAATCATTTTCTCCACCATCTATCTCTGACGGGTATTCCATCTGTAGACAACCGGATTCATCCACATACATGTGTACCACCTGCCGGTCATAATCCGTGTACCATGCGCTTCCATCGTCTGCAAGATAAAGGGCGCCCGCCTGTTCTCCGATCTCCACGTCAGCGGCAGACTCAAGCCCTCCGATCTCCATGTCAGCGGCAGACTCAAGCGCCCCAACCATCGTCTCCATCAAAGTGCCGGCGACAGTCTGCGCCTGCACCGTACTTTTGACCCGGACAAATGTTTTCATAAAAACTCCAAGAACAGCGCTGGCAGACGCAAGCAAAACTCCCGTTAATGCAAAGGCCACCACCACCTCTGCCAGCGTAAAACCTTTTTTGGATCTTAATATCTTACCCATACGCTTCCTCTATAAGCCTCTGTCTGAACAAACGTCCTGTGCGGCAATTACCGGGCTGGCGCTGACGATGGAATCCGGACAGAAATCCTGTCATTTCCGTCAATTTCCCGCAAAGATATCACGGAATATTCCGTTTCTTCCTCTGCGCCCTGTCCCGATACAGTTTCTTCCTCATAAAACTGCTCCAGCGCCTGCTGCGATGCAAGATCTATCTGCTTTGCCTTATCCACCATTCTCTGCGACGCAAGAATCGCCGCATAAAACATGGAAATCCCCATCAGCAGTAATACAAACGCCGAGATAACGGATACAATCGAAGTACCGTCGTCTGATGATAAAATCCGTCTCACTAGCTTCTTCTTGTCTGATGCCATTCCCATGTTTCTCCTTCTGAACCGCTTTTGGAACATTTCAATTCAAATTCACTCTTCAACCGGTAGCTGGCTTTTCCACGGGTGCGCGTTATCTCCACGTACAGTATTGCTCCATCCAGCTCAAGAGACGGAAGCCCTTCCGGGCGTTCCCAGTGCATGGCTACTGAAACTGATGCATCTCCATCTGCCTCATCCGTACCTTCAAACGCTTTCTCCGCTTCCGCTCCCGGCTGCCATGCACCGGAACTGATCTGCGTCCTGATATACTGATTCAGTTCACTGCTTTCATCCGCCATATCTGCTTCAAAGCCATCTGAAAAAGATACTGCCGCAATTTTATTCCGGGTGTTGTTCATCTCCGCCCCTGCGTTGCCCACCAGCGTAGACGAAACCATCAAAAGCGAAAGGGCAAGTGCCAGAAACACTGCAAGAATGCACAGCACCACGACCATCGCGGCCCCGCGCTGTTCCCGCATCAACTGTCTGTACCTTCGCCTCATACCATTTCTCCGTTTCTAAAAATACTGTTCGCCGTAATAGCCAAAGCCGGCCGCCTTCCGCGCGCTTTCCTTCCGCTGTGAGATATCCGTTCCCTGTGAGCCGTCGTACGAAAAGCAGTCCGCCCGGTCGCTGTAGCACACGGAATATACAATTCCCGTATGAAGATCCGTCTCAATACATACAGACGCACCAAAAAGCACTTCATCCGGAACCGTCTCCCCCAAAAGGTCACAGAGCAGTCCCTCTTCCATTCCTTTGCACTTCATAATGTAGCAAAGCGACGGATAATCCGATCCGGTAATCTCTGCCGGTACAGCTCCGGCTTCCTTTATATTAGAGCCCGCCCCTGCGGCCAGCACATTCTCTACTTTCTGTGCCTCTTCTATCGGCTCATTTTGCGCCTTCCGTATCTCCTCTTCTGGCTCATTTTGTGCCTTCCGTATCTCCTCTTCTGGCTCATTTTGCACCTTTCGCACCTCTTCTTCCAGCTCCTCCAGCATTCCATTTGCCTTCGCGCGGGCTATCGCTGCCTGGGCCGCATTGTACACAGTACAGGCATGCTCATTGTTCCGCCGTAAAGCCGCATGCTCATTGTATGATGCAATGCCCCCCACAGCGCCCACAGCCAATATAGCCATCAGCGCCATGGTGACGATGAGCTCTACTAATGTAAATCCTTTCTCAGTAGATAAAATATTTCCTGATGATCTCATAATATTTCACCTATTTCTCCCTGCCATCCTGACGCATTCATTTTTCGGCTATTTCCTCTGACCATCCTGACGCATTCATTTTCCGGTTATTTTTCCTGGCCATCCTGCCACATCCGGTAAAGTTCCTTGCGGTTCAGCTTCTGCATACGGTTGCGCGGCAGCTCGTCAATCAGTACAAACCGCTGCGGCAGCTTATACTTTTCCACCCGCTCCGACATAAAACGAAGAAGCTGTGCCTGGTGGAACTCACCATGCTCAGGAACCACGAACAGGGCCGGGATCTGACCCATACTCTCATCCTTAACTCCGATACATGCGCATTCCCGGATCTCTTCAAACTCCTGGGCAATGTTTTCCACCTCGATCGGAGAGACCTTCTCGCCGCCGACGTTGATGATATCATCGGCCCGGCCCATCATATAAACGAATCCCTCGTCATCCATGTATACAATATCATTCGTATACAGCCAGCCATTCACCAGCGCCTCCGCGGTTGCCTCCGGCATTCGGAAATATCCGGCCATCTGCATATCGCCCCGCAGGATCATCCGGCCCGCCGTATCAATATCCCGGGCGGTTTTCGTAATATCATTGCCTTCCTTGTCCACGATCCGTACTTCCACGCTGTCCAGCGGCTTTCCGAGCGCTGTAAGCTTATCATGATGCAGGCCGAGATTCAGGAAAATAGCCCCGCCGCTCTCCGTGGAGCCCCAGGTATTAACTACCCGCGTATCCGGCAGCTCCGCGACCAGCTTTTTCTTCATATCATATCCCAGAGAACCGGCTCCCACCTCGATATAGCGCAGCTTTCCCATAATTCCCGAAAAATGACGACGCATCTGACGGTACATCAGCTCCATGGAGGTCGGCACACAGACCATCGCCGTACACTGGAATTCCGTAATATTGTCATCGATCGCCTTGGCAAAAGCAAAGCCCTCCTGAAGTACAACAGAGCCGCCCACATAAAGCCCGGCACGCAAAGACCGCATACCAAGAGAATGGTTCAGCGGCAGCGGAATCAAAATGCGTTCATCTTCCAGTATCCCGATACCCCTCTGCATATTGTGGATGATCGCGTAAATATTTCCGATCGTCAGCATCGTTCCCTTCGGCTTTCCTGTCGTGCCTGTGGTAAACAGGATCTCAGAAACGGCTGATTTCTCCGGCGCAACGTAAGGCAACTCCGGAATATGGCCGGAAGCAGCTTCATTTACCGCGCTCTCATAGCATTCCTGCAAAGATATGCATTTCACATCCTCCGCGCTTACCGGAGCATCCGTCAGCAGGAACTTTGCCTCGGAATACCGGTATACATCCAGAATATTTTCTTCCTTCGCAATTTTGTCCGTCGGGATCGACACAGCGCCGAGATACTGGATCGCCAGCCATGCCACAATATAATCCGGTCTGGATACTCCCTGCAGCATGATAAAATCTCCCCTCTGAGCGCCGTACTCCCCGGCAAGCTTCGCTGCCATGCATTTAACCTGCCCGCAAAGCTGCTCATATGTGATGCGCATCTGTCCGCATCCAACCGCCATTCTCTCCGGTGTCTGTTCACCGTGAGCCAATACTGCCTGTACAATTGTCTGATACATATCCTTGTCCTCGCTCGCATTATAAAGTAGTAGTGTTTATAGACCCTCTCCAAGGTCTTAATACTATTTCTTTTATAGTCACTCTTTACCTCTTCTATCTGTCTCTTATACACATCTGACGCTGCCGACGACTTAATAGGT
>CAMTFT010000199.1 GCA_947071365.1 uncultured bacterium
GATGTAGCTCCGTCTCGTGGGCTCGGAGATGTGTATAAGAGACAGCGTATGCGGAGGCAGAGGGCGAGCGGATATGTACCGGGGAAAAGCTGGGTTATCTGCCCCAGGAGCTGCCGCAGGCGGATAAAGATAAAAGCGTCTATGAGTTTTTTTGCGAAGAGCCGCTGTTCTGGGAGCAGACTCCGGGGCAGCTTGGAGCGATGGCAGGCAGGCTTCTTCTGACACCGGACTTTTTCTTTCGGGAACAAAGGATGGATACGCTCTCCGGCGGCGAAAAAATAAAAGCGCAGCTTGCCCGGATTTTGATCGGCCATCCGACGGTACTCCTTCTCGATGAGCCCTCCAATGATATTGATATTGAGACGCTTAAGTGGCTGGAGGATATGATTTTGCATGCGTACCAGCCGGTACTTTATATTTCCCATGATGAGACGCTGATTGAGCGGACGGCGAATGTGATTATTCATATCGAACAACTTCGAAGAAAAACGGTCAGCCGGTACACGGTGGCGCGTACCACGTATGACGCATATATACGGCAGAGAAATGCACAGTTCGAGAGTCAGCGAAGGGAAGCGCAGAATGAGAAGCGGCAGGAGGAACTGCGCCAGGAAAAATTTCGGAGGATACAGCAGAAGGTGGAGCACGCCCAGAGTGCTGTATCGAGGCAGGATCCCCATACAGGACAGTTGTTAAAGAAAAAAATGAAGGCAGTAAAATCCATGGAGCGCCGTTTTGAGCGGGAGTCGTCAGGAATGACTCAGATGCCGGAGTCCGAGGATGCTATTTTCCTGAAATTCGGACAGGATATTTCCATGCCCGCCGGGAAAACCGTTCTCGATCTGCATCTGGAACGTCTGATAACGCCGGGTGTGGCCCGGAGGAATGAGGATCCGGGGTGCGAAGGGGACGCAGCAGGCGTTTCAGAGGAGATATTGGCGGAAAATATCAACCTGCGGGTAAAAGGAGCGGAAAAGATCTGTATTACAGGGCAAAATGGCGCCGGAAAGACAACTTTGCTGAAGATCATTGCAGAGGAGCTGCTTGCGCGCAGGGACATCCGCGCAGCTTATATGCCCCAGGACTATGAGGAGCTGCTGGATATGGACAAGACGCCGGTGGAATATCTGGCACAGTCGGGGGATCGGGAAGAGGTCACAAGGATCCGCACGTATCTTGGCTCCATGAAATATACGGCGGAGGAGATGGAACACCCGGTGGCGGAGCTGTCCGGCGGGCAGAAGGCCAAGGTACTGCTCCTGAAAATGAGCATGTCGGGAGCGGACGTTCTGATTCTCGACGAGCCCACAAGAAATTTTTCACCGTTGTCCGGCCCGGTGATCAGGGAGGTCCTGAGAGATTACAAAGGAGCAATCATCAGCATTTCCCACGACAGAAAGTACATCAAAGAGGTGTGTGACACAGTGTATCGTCTGACCCGGGAAGGACTGACAGAGGAGGAAAGATTATGATGAATACAGCGGAGCTGTTGGATGAAATACAGAGAAAAGCCTTTGCGGATGAAGAGCTGCGGAGATGCCTTTTGGCAGTGCGGCAGGAGAAGGAACCGCTTCTTTCTTTTTGTCGCGTATGCCGGGAGGCCGGCTATGAGATATACCCGATGGAGCTGATCGCTGCCGGGGAGGAATTCCATGCGCAGATGAAGCGCAGCACGAACGGCGGCGGTGAAAATTCCCCGATGCTGGAGGGAGAGGATGATTTTTTCGAGATGGTGCTGGCGGCGCTGGAGGGAATCTGATGATGAAAAAGAACAGGATGACAGAGAGCAGGAGGCCGGAGAGGATCTGGTTATAGCAGATGCAGGGAATGGGAATTTCCGGTTATGGTAAGGAGAATGCTTTGGAGGAAACAGGATCATGGTAGAGATAACAGCGGAGAATTTCAGTCTGGCGCAGATCTGCCGCTCCGGACAGTGCTTCCGCATGGCGCAGAAGGATGACGGTGTGTATTCGGTGAAAGCCGGGAAGCGGTATCTGGAGGTCCGGCAGCGGGAAGAAACGTGTTTTTTTGACTGCTCTGAAGAGGACTTTGAGGGCTTCTGGCGCAGCTATTTTGATTTGGGCAGTGATTACAGTACATGTATAGAAATGATAAATCCGAGGGATGCTTATCTGGTGGCGGCGGCTTCTTTTGGATACGGCATCCGTATTTTGCGGCAGGATCTGTGGGAGATGATCGTCTCGTTTCTGATCTCACAGCAGAATAATATTGTGCGGATCCGCAGATGCATTGAAAATATCTGTGAATGCTACGGGGAACGGATGGTGTCGGAAAACGGTGCAAAATACTATGCGTTTCCCACACCGGAAGCATTGGCAGGGCTGGATGAGGATGCTTTGAAATCGTGTAATCTAGGCTACCGCAGCAAGTATGTGGTGCGGGCGGCGAGATGTGTCGCCTCGGGGGAGTTTGATCTGGAGGCAGTGAGCGCTATGCCGTACAAGAAGGCGAAGGAAGCGCTGCTTTCTCTGTTCGGCGTTGGAGAAAAGGTGGCAGACTGTATCTGTCTTTTTGCACTGCATCATCTGGATGCATTCCCTGTGGATACGCATATCAGTCAGGCCATGCAGAAGCATTACAGGAGGGGATTTCCGAACCGGCGCTATAGAGGAATGCGGGGCGTGATGCAGCAATACATATTTTATTATGAGCTGTTTGGGGCGAAAAATATGGATGGAGGACAACAATGAGCAGAGGAACAGAATATCTTACATTTGTGACGGACTTGCTGAAGAAAAGAATTCTGGAAATCGGAGAGAAGATACAGGCGGTTCAGAAGGATATCGAGGGCATGCACGATTACTACTGGGAAAATTATACGGAGATGGACCAGTACGGTTATGAGGATTTTGACAATCAGCAGGCGCTTTTGTCACAGGTGAATGCCAATAAGGAGAATCTGAAAATGCATCATCGCATGAAGAAAATGCTGGATTCTCCCTTTTTCGGAAGCGTTGATTTTGTCTACGAGGGTGAAGAGGAACCGGAGGTATTTTATATCGGAATCGGCAATTTTTCGGAGAATACGGGCAGGGTGCCGCTGATCTATGACTGGCGTGCGCCGGTGAGCGGACTGTTCTATGACTACGATAAGGGCGAGGCCGCCTACGAGGCTCCGGGCGGCAGGATGGAGGGGGAGATCCTTTCCAAGTGGCAGTATAAGATCCGCGGTGGCAGGATGGTCTACGAATTTGAGAGCGATACGAAGATCGATGATGATATTCTGAAACAGGAGCTGAGCAGCAACAGCGACACGAGGCTGAAAAATATCGTGCGGACGATTCAGAAGGAGCAGAATGCGATCATCCGCAATACGAAGGATAAGATTCTCGTGATTCAGGGGGCGGCGGGAAGCGGAAAAACCTCCATTGCCCTGCACCGTATCGCCTATCTGCTTTACCATGACAGAGAGCGCCTGAAATCCTCCAATATCCTGATCCTGTCTCCAAACAGTGTGTTTTCTGATTATATCTCCCATGTTCTTCCGGAGCTCGGCGAAGAGAATATTCAGGAGATGAGTTTTGACCTGTTCGCATACCGCCAGCTTCAGGACGTGGCATCAGACTGCGAGGACAGATATCACTATATCGAACATCAGATACGGGGAGGAAAATCACAGTACGGAGAGTGGAAGCAGTCCGCAGAGTATGTACGGGTGGTGGAGGGCTTCCTGATTGAGCTGGAGGACCGGCTGATCGACTTTAAGGACATGGAATATAAGGGCTTTGTAAAGACGGCGGAGGAGCTGACAAAACTGTTTTATTATAAGTTTCTGGAGGTGCCTCTTTTATCCAGAGTGGAATCCCTCATGGAATATTTCGTGGATGAGTACGAAACGCTTCGGGGAACGTCCCTGAAAGAAGATGAGCTGGAGCTGCTTCGGGAACGTTTCATGCGCATGTACGTAACTACGGATGTTTATGAAATATACAACTGGCTGCTGGAGGAATACGGGATGCCCGTGCTGGGGACGCTTCCGAGAGAACAGCGGATGCTGGAATACGAGGATGTTTATCCGATTCTGTACCTGAAGCAGCGGCTTCTGAGAAAGAGCAGCCAGCGAAATATCCGTCACCTTGTCATTGATGAGATGCAGGATTATTCGTATCTGCAGTACGTTATTCTGGAACGCATGTTTTCCTGCAGCATGACGATACTGGGAGATCGGGAACAGACCGTGGACGGTACTGGCCGGGATGTGCAGACCTTTCTTCATAAGATATTCGGGCGAAAGGTGCGCACCATCGAAATGAATAAGAGCTACCGGAATACGATGGAGATTGCGGAGTATGCCAGGAAGATATCCGGCGTGACGGGAATCGAATATCTGCAAAGGCACGGAAAAGAAGTGGTGGAAAGATCATTTTCCTCATTACCTGAAGCACTGGAGGAAGTACTTCGTTTTGCAAAAATCGGGGAAGGCGGCTATGAGACGGCGGCCGTTCTGACGATGACGGAGGCGGAAGCGAAGGAATGCTATGCTTACCTGGAAGGGCGGATGGAGCACGTTTCTTATATCGACAGGGATAGTTCTGTGTTCCGGAAAGGCGTCACGGTGACGACCTTCTATCAGGCAAAAGGCCTGGAATTTGACCAGGTATTTATTCTGGGAGGGGATAAAGAAAATCCGTTCTACAGGCAGTTCCGGTATATCAGCGCGACGAGGGCGCTGCATGAGCTGTATGTATATTTGGGGGTATAGGGAGAGGGGAGGAAGCTGCATGTCAACAAAACACTAAAAATGGCATTATAGGACTAAAAGTCCGGAGTTTGATACCTGTCTCTTATACACATCTCCGAGCCCACGAGACGGAGCTACA
>CAMTFT010000200.1 GCA_947071365.1 uncultured bacterium
AGATGTAGCTCCGTCTCGTGGGCTCGGAGATGTGTATAAGAGACAGCTCCTTTCCATCACACGCCTGCTGCCATCCCGGCTTATCCGCAGCGCTTTGCCGCTCTTTTGTTTTTACAGCTCAAATAAAACAGTTTTTATTTCAAACGGGTGCAGCTTAAGGGTTACGCGTCCTTCGCCAAACCCAGAGACAGGCCGCTCCATCAGATCGCTCTCCGCCCATGCCCTGTATGAGAAGGAGGGCTTTATCTCCACCTTCTGCTTTGCTCCCGCATAATCATGGAATCTCACTACGAGATATTTTCCGTCCTCTGACTTCTTGACGGCATCGATCTCGATCTGATCGTTATCTGTCACGAAGAAGCTTCCGTCCCCGCCGGTGGCAGCGCCCCGGTAAACATCCATCGGATTGTTCAGCGCATACGCTTCCTCCACAACGTGTCCGTCCACGAAATCTCCGCGGTGCGGCAACAGTGCGTACGTAAATTCGTGTCTGCCCTGATCCTGCAGGTGATCCGGCTGCAGCCCTGACCGAAGCAGGGAAATGCGCATCACATTGTCCTTCACGTCGTACCCGTATTTGCAGTCATTGAGCAGTGCGACACCGTAGTTTCGTTCTGACAGATCGGCAAACCTGTGGCCGACCGTCTCAAATCTTGCCTGATCCCAGCTTGTATTCCAGTGATTTGGCCGGCGTACATTTCCGTACTGGATATCGTACGTTGCAAATGTGCTTCGGATATCCACCGTAAACGCCGCCTTTAAAAGCTGCTGTCTCTCGTGGAAATCCACATCCGTCTTAAAGTCGATTCTTCTGTCCGCACTGTAAAGGATCATATCCTGGGCGATCACCGTGTTCATGTAATTCCACTCCATATGGATCACAAGGCGCAGCGGGCCGCACTGAGTCACCTCAAACGATTTCAGATCCGTTACCTCCCGCATCTTCTGCTGGTAGAAAATATCAATGTCCCAGGCATCGTTATCGATCGGCTTGTCCTCAAACATCTGAAGGACGTTTCCGCGCTCCCCGGCTGACAGTACCTCCCGGCCCTCCGTTTTATCGAACAGTCTCGTCATCTGGCCGTAACCGTTCAGCGAAATCGAATAGAACGGCGTCTCGATATTTTTTCCGTTCACGGTAAAGGCGCTGCTTTCCGCCTGATTCTTCCCTGCTGTAAAGCGGATGGTTCTGTGTCCCATTTCCGGAACGTCGTTTACGAGAACGTAGCTCACGCCCTCCGCCTTCTGGGAAGGAAGCACGTTTCCTTCGCTGTCGGTATAGATTCCTTCCTCCGTCTCCGGCACGGCTACCAGCTCATCCATGCTCCATCCCGATGCATTGTAGATCGTAAAGCTTCCATCGCTTTCTTTCAGAGACGTTCTGGCCGCTTCCGATACGACCTCCTGGCCGATCTGCTTTATCTTCTCGTAATCTCTTCTGGAATCCTCATAGACCTCATGGATCGAGGAACCCGGAATGATATCATGGAACTGGTTCGTCAGGATCAGCCTCCATCCCTCTGTCAGCTTTTCCTGCTGTGCCTGCGAAAGCTTCTGCGCTTCGATCGATGCCATTGCCGTCATCCATTCCGCCTTCCGGTACAGCAGCTCCATCCTGCGGTTCATGCGCTTATTGTACGCCTGGCTGGTGTACGTTCCCCTGTGATATTCCAGATACAGCTCACCGTCCCACGTATGCACGTACTGATCCGTGTCTTTGATCGTCTTTTTCAGCTTTCTGAAATATTCTCCCGCCGTAGCAGGCTTCACATTCGGCAGCCCCGGTATCCGGTCCAGCCTTCTCCTTGCTTCCAGAAGGTCACGGTTCACTCCGCCGCCTCCGTCTCCGTATCCGTAGGAGATCAGCAGATCCTTATTTACTTCCTTTTCGCTGTATGCATCCCAGACGCCCTTTACCGTCTTTGCCGTCAGCAGTCCGTTGTACGTATAGAACCAGGAGCCCGGCTCATTCCACGGCTCCGGTGTCGTGATGAAATGCGTCAGTATCTCCGTTCCGTCCATGCCCTTCCAGTGGAAGGTATCGTGGGGCATCCTGTTGTACTGGTTCCAGCTTATCTTCGTGGTCATGAACATGTCGATCCCGGATTTTTTCAGGATCTGAGGCAGTGCCCAGGAATAGCCGAACACATCCGGCAGCCACAAATATTCCACATCCCTGCCGAACTCTTCCTTTATAAATCTGCTTCCGAGCAGGATCTGACGGGTCAGAGATTCCCCGCTGGTCAGATTGCAGTCGGCCTCCACCCACATGCCGCCGTCCACTTCCCAGCGTCCCTCCCGGACGCGCTCTTTTATCTGCTCATATATCTCCGGGAAATCCTCTTTGATGTACGCGTAGAGCTGCGGCTGGGTCTGCAGGAAGATGTATTCCGGGAACAGCTCCATCATACGCAGCACCGTGGAGAAGGAACGCGACGCCTTCTCGTGGGTATGTTTCAGCCGCCACAGCCATGCCATATCGATATGTGTATGGCCGACACAGTGTACATTCACCAGGGAATGCTTTTCCATCCTGTCGATCTTCTCATTCAGCATCTCATCCGCCTGATGCACAGACTCGTAGAAATCATCGCTTCCCGGGTACGACCAGTCGATGCAGTGACACGCACCGTCCAGGGCAATGCGCAGATCATACCGCACCGGATCCGTCTCCGCCAGATTTTTTATCGTATCCAGAATCAGAGAGCCCATGTAATAAAAATCATCCGTTTTTTCGTCCAGGCAGGCCAGGGACGCTCTGCTGATCCTGTGCTCCTGCACCCTCGGCACACCGCCGCCCTCAAGGCCGGACCAGAGCCGGAATGTAAGACGAAATGTACTGCCGCAGAGCTCCTCCGGGAAAAATACCTCTTTATGGTTTACGTCCACGCCCTGATACGGTTTTTCGTTGATATAGCACATCGCCTCAAAGCCCGAATTATTTCCTGCCCCGGTATTTCCGAAGTCAAATACTCCGACTACCCGGCGGCCCTTCCATTCCTTCGGGATATGTATTTCTTTATGCATCCAGAGATAGCGGTCTCTGCCAGACCAGCAGTCTCCGACTTTGATGGTCTTCCAGTTTTCAAAACTGACAGGAACAACCGGATTCACAACACCCTGTTCATCCTCACAAACCGCGAATTCCTTCATATCCACGACATCGCGGTATCTGTAATTTTTAATTTCACTGATTCTTCTGTCTAATTTTCTATCGGTCAGAAACATATGAACTTTTGCGCCTCCTGCTTTTGTTCTTTTATTCTGAGCATATTGTACGAAAACTCCGCGCGCTTTACAATTTTCGTTTTTCTATGTCTACTGGACAAATTCTATCTGCCGCAGCCATACGATGCTCATCTCTCCAGACGGTATCCCAGATAATCCAGAAACAGCTCCGCGTACATGGCGTTCGCCCAGGAGAACCATTCCCTTGTATACTTGCCGTCGTCCTCGCAGTGAAATCCCTCATGCATCACGCCCTTTCCTCCGGTGGTAGCCGCCATGCGTTCCAGTATTTCCAGCTTCTCCCGGCGGTTTTCGCTGGTCAGCCCCTGGATGGCCATGGCGATATGCCAGATATATCCCGACATCGTGTGGGGGCTTCCGACCCCGGCTGCCCGGCTTCCTTTATAATAGAAGGGATTGGCGTCGCTTAAAATGAACCGCCGCGTATTCGCAGCGATCTCCGTGTCGCCGTGATAGCCCAGATAATCCATGGAGAGAAGGCTCGGAACGTTGGCGTCATCCATCAGGTTGTACATTCCGTATCCGTCCGTCTCGTACGCGTAGATCCTGCCGAACTCCTCCGTAAACACGATTCCTTCCCGCTCGATCGCGCGGTGCACCTCCTCCTTCAAAAGCCGTGCCTCCGCCTGCAGCGCGTCATCTCCCAGAATCTTCCCGGCAATTTCCTCCAGATAGCCCAGAACGACAACCACAAACATATTGGCAGGGATCAGGTATCCATACGTACACGCATCGTCACTGGGCCGAAATCCCGACCAGATCAGCCCGGTTCCCGATTTCACCAGCGCCCCCTTTCCGCCCCTCGATAAGGTATCCCGGTAATAGTCGTTGCTGCGCCTGAAATAATACTCTGATCTTTCTTCATGGTACTGCTCCGTCCGAAACACCCGCAGTATCTTTTTTACGCCTTTTTTGAAATTGTCATCAAACTGCTCCCGGCACCCTGTATTCTTCCACAGCAGGTACGCAAGCTGAATCGGATAGCACAGAGAATCCACCTCGAATTTCCGCTCCCAGACCCAGGGGCTCTGATCCTCAAAATCCTTCTCCCAGCATGCTCCGTTCGCGGAAGCGTTGAACGCGTTTGCGTACTCGTCGATGCAGATACACATGAACTGCCTCTTTACAAGCCCGGCAATGATCTCCCGAACTTCTGCGTTTTCCTTTGCCAGAAAAATATATGGCCGGAGCTGCGCCGCGGAATCCCGCAGCCACATGGCCGGAATGTCCCCGGTGATCACGTGCGTCGTACCGTCCTCCATCCGTTTTACCGTCGTATTCAGTGTATTCATGTAGCAGTTTTCGAACACCCTCATCAGATCCGGGATGTCCGACGATTGTTTGCGAAGTTTTTCCAAAAATTTATCCATAATATCTCCTTTCCTGCAACATAACATATTTTAGAAATCTGGCATCAGCAAAAACAGTGGAATATCTATAGAAATTCTGGAAAATCCATTGGTAGATCCCCGCCGCAGCAGCAACGCTGCTGTTTCCTGACTCTAAATAAAAAAAATTAAGGATTTTTGTTGATTTTATCGTTTTATTATGTATAATAT
>CAMTFT010000201.1 GCA_947071365.1 uncultured bacterium
ACCCCCGACACGTGGTACCGGAAACCACTGCTCTATCCCCTGAGCTACAGGTGCATTTCAAATTGCTCAATTATATTAGCACATTTTCTAAAAAATGTAAAGTCCAATTGTTCAGTAATTTCGAAGTGAAATTTCGAAGTCATTTGTTTAGTAATTTCGAAGTGAATTCGAAGTCATTTCGAATCGAAAATTTCGAAGACATATTTGAGCAAATTTGAAAACTGCTGTCTGCGTATCACTGCTTTGCTTTTCTGTATCCTGCTCTCTGCGCCTCCTCTTCTGATGAAAAGATGATCAGATTCTTGGAATCCGCCATATCATCATACGCATCCTGCCCCGGGCAGTGGTACACCTTTGACCGCATATTACCTCTTATCTCTGTCTGTACACCTGCATCCGCATTTTCTGAATCGTCCTCCCAGCTATCTCCCGTTTCGTAATCAATTTCTACTCCCGGCTGGACATTATACACGAACACATTGAAGGAAATATCTTCCCCTTCGTCCTCCACAGAATACGCCTCCATCTGTACACCGGACGCCACCAGGTTGTCACCCTCAAACACAGGCTCTACCCTGTACATAACATGGTTATCAGTCTCCCTTATGTAATCTGCCACCATGTTTTCAAAGGGCAGCATTCCCTCCACATTCATATATCGGGTGCCTGTTACAAGATTCCTTTCATTGGCATTTTCTGCCGTCAACTGATATCCGATCAGATGGCACCGGTTATATAGATATTTGCCGTCTATCGTATCATACTTGGCCGTATGCCAGCCGGAGGGCTTTACCTGTCCGATTGATTCCCTCTTTTTCGTCGGCATCAGATCCTGTCCGATACTTGCAGTCGCAGTGCCGCATCTTCCCAGTTCATCCAGCCTGCTGTACTCCTCAAAGGATTCATCCGTTATTTCCTTTTCATCAAATTCCGGCACGTTATCATTGACAACGACGTAAGGTTCCCCGTCGTAGTCCGGAATATCCTCAAGCTGTACGGTCTCATGGCTGTTTTGTATGCTTTTACTTTGTTCCAGAAAAGTTACGCATCCATACAGCAAAAGCACAAAGATCAAAACGCTTATCTTATATCTCGTATGTGGTCTTCTCCCTCTGCTGTTTCTTCCGCCACTTCTTCTGTTATTTCTTCTCCCGTTTCTTTTCATGCCCTCTCCCAGACCTCCTTTGTTATCTTTTCATGGGATTTTCCTGCGAACTCCTCAGAGCTTATCAACGTCCATTCTTTCAAGTCTACGGGAAAATACTGATCCGCCGGGTATTTCCGGTTCCAGCGGTACAAAATTATTCTGGGGGCTGCAGATATGCCCGCCTCAATCACTTCCGGCCTTTCTGCAAATACATACCCGTCCTCATACAAAGCAGGACAAGCCGCGTCTGTCACCCGAATATCCGACGATTGAATATCCTGAAACAGCTTCCGTGAACACTCCTCAATATATAAGGGCCTGCCCTGACACATCGTAACCATATCTTCACAGACCATTCTGTCCCGGCTCTGCCTTCTCCCGTTAAATGTCATCCCCATTTTATCATCAACACACGCTATTAAAATCATTGTTGCCGCTCTCCCGTTATATTTTTATGTTATCATATCACATTTTCGGCAATAATCGCAAAAAAATAAGGCACACCAGCTTTTTTGCTGATATGCCCCTGAATTTCAGTATTTAAAACAAGCCCTCATCCCCTTGCTCTTCTCCTTCGGGTATATACGAGACCGCCGCATAAAATAGCTGCCATAGCCATGCCAAGATACCCGTATTTCCAATCGCCCGCAGCCCCTGTTGACGGAAGCTTAAAGGTATACTCATTCGTAATCTCATACGTGCATTCAAAAAAGTAGTATTTCTCATCGTAGCCGGAATTCAGCTTCGCCCTGCTCAGATCAACATTATTATGCTTCTTTACGTCCTCTTCTGTCATTGTAATCGGCAGGGAAATCAGAATCGGCTCTTTTAACAGTGTATGTCCGGCCGCGGTTGAAACTTCCGTAAGCTGGTAATCCCCCTGATCCAGGTTGTCAAATACCACTTCGCCGCGTTCATCCGTCGTAAGCTGCGCCGTTTCGCCTTCTTTTAAAAGAAACCTGTTCGGATGCGCCCTGTCTCCTGACTGCTGAGATGATTTCAGGAATTTCAGTTCAAATGAAACTCCTGATAAAGCAGTTTTTCCGTCTTTATCAAATTTGTGAATGATTATTTTTCCCGGCACCAGATCATTATACACAGTTTTTACCGCCAGCTCTTTTTCACTCGTATTCCATTCGTAAACCGTATCGTCTATGGTACACCAGGCCGGAGCCCTGACCTCCTGAATCGTGAGATATCCTTTCGGAATGACAACGCGGTTCTTCCAGATATAAAACGCATCGCCTCCCACCTTATGGCTTTCATCTATGTACACCTCTCCGTTTGCATCTGACTCAAGCACCCATGTCTTCATCAGCTTTCCCGTATCGGCTTTATCAGAATCATAAAAACGTGCCTCAAACTGCACACCTGCGATTTTATTCCCTTTTTCGCTCAGCTTTTCAATAACGGCACCTGCATCCGCAAATTCCGGCTCATCGGACACCTCCACCGTCACCGTTTTTCCGGCATCCGTCGGATAAGACACAGTAAATGAAATGGGGTTCGGATTCAGCTTATGACCGGCCGGAGCCCTGTCTTCCCGCACATAATACGTAGCGCTGGAAGAGGCGCCTGGCCCCGGCAACGGCAGCGTAAACTCATTTGATATTCCCTGCTCATTCGTCGTCAGCGCGGCCAGCTTATTTGTACATGCTCTGTCCGTATAGATGCCAAATTCCGCGTTCGCCCTGCTATAGCTGCCAAGACCCAGTATTTCATCGTCCGCTTCCGAAACCTTCCTCACATTCACTTTTACCGGTGTCGGTACGTCGGAAGATACGACTTTTGCCGTCTTTGATGCCACAACCGATACGCCGTGCGATGCAGCATCAATACCGTAATGCGAAGGCGCAGTGATCTCTTTGACCGTATACGATCCCGGGAGAAGCGCGCCGGAAACTGCCTTTCCATTTGTTATCGTCAGTGATGATACAAGAGTTCCGGACGAATCATAAATGCCGTACCTGGCCCCATCCATGCTGTAGCCGCCTGTCGGCACAGTCGTTCCCGTATTGGAATCGTGCTTTTCTATTTCGATATAACCGTGTACCGGCCAGCTTACTGAAAGTCCCAGATTTTTGTCCCCCGAATAATAGATAAATCCCATATCCTGTGCGTCTCCGCTAAAGGATTTTCTGTATGCGCGGAAATCTCTGGCGACGGCACATGTCACTGTGTATTCCTGGTTTGATGATGGTGATACTGCAGCTTCAAAGTGAAAAACATTGCCTCCGGCAAGCTCTGCCTTTCCTGAAAATGTAACGCTTCCCGTACTGTCATTTACAAGGGATATCCCTTCCGGCAGCGTGATCTTTCCCGTATTTCCCGAAAACGTATTGTACGTAATCGGCTGTGAAACGTATACATTTCTGGCTGTATCATAATACGCCGATACAGATGTGGCGCTCAGACTTGCCGCTGCGTCGTTGATACCTGGCATGTTTTTAATATGACCGGCCAGCGTCGTTACGAGACTCACGCCCGCAGAATTCAATACCCCAGGGCCCTCAGGGTGAGCATTCCACTTCGAAGCGTCCCCGTCAAGATAAAAGTATGCAGCAACGTAATGTGTCATGGCATAATATTCGTTGCCCGTCGAGCAGCCTGCCTCTGTCATGATCGTTTTAAGATTTACGCCATTTACATTTTTCCCCCAGGCGGGGCCGCCGTAAAGGTAATACAATGTCTTTGTAACATTATTATTTGCTCCCAGGCGCGTTGCGCTGCTGATGTTAAACTCTGTGTCATGCGTGGGCGGCCCCTTTAAAGGCTCCAGACAGTACGCCCACTTTTCTTCACTGCCAAAAATCACTTTTCTCTTGTGTGTCGATGCTTTCCCTTTTCTGAGCGTCTCGGGAGCCCACGCCGGACTGCCGTCCTGGATCACAAAGCTGGCAGGAGCTGCTGCGGCCAGAGCAAGTTCCCGGGAGTTGCTGTCATCTTCCTCTTCGATATTCTCTCCGGGGATTCCGGAAGCATCGGCGAAAATCAGCCCTTCTCCAAGGATTTCATCGATGTGCGCCCTTCCATTTGCCGATATATACCCGGTAAATTTTGCCGAAGCTTCTGAGGTTGAATGAGCTGCAACGTAATAATCTACCGTCGCCCCATAATTGGAATTGTTCCGCCTTGCCCCCGTTTCATCGCATGCACCAATAATCCATGCTTCTCCCACACTGCCCGGCACATAGCCCGAGGCATCGGCGCCATCATTTCCCGCTGCCCCCACCACCTCAATTCCTTCAGATACCGCTTTCTGAATTTCCGACCGCAATACATCATTCGTCATGCCTGCTCTTGCATACATGGAAAGGTTTATGATGGAAGCATTCTGTTTGATGGCATACTCGATTGCCGCAACAACAGAGGATACCGTTCCCCTGCCGTCATTCCCCACCGCCCGGATGGAAAGGATCCCTGCATCCGGGTTCTGTGAGATGATCGCAGCCGACATCTCATTTCCATGCCCGTTTCCCTCCAGCGTATCGTCAAGCAGCGAGACCCGGCCAACGATATTCCTGCCTTCGCTCACTCCCGTATCGATCAGCGCGATGAGGTTGTCCGTTGTTTCTGTCACAGAAAAATCTGCCTTTTCTGCAAGAACTGTAATGGCTGTCTCTTATACACATCTCCGAGCCCACGAGACGGAGCTACAT
>CAMTFT010000202.1 GCA_947071365.1 uncultured bacterium
AGATGTAGCTCCGTCTCGTGGGCTCGGAGATGTGTATAAGAGACAGTAGTACAGGAATGCATTTTCCTTCGCATCCATGATATACCACATCTCGGTTTTGCCGAACTGCCCTTCATTTTTCAGGGCATACTGATTGTTCGGATGCACCTGGATGGACAGATTCTGCTTCGCGTCAATAAACTTGATCAGGATCGGAAAATCCCGGAAGCGCCTGCAATGCGTTCCCAGAACGTCTTTTCCTTCCGCATCAATATATTCCTTCAGAGTCTTTCCGGCAAACGGCCCGCCCTCGATCACGGACGGCCCGTCCGGATGGCAGGACAGTTCCCACGCCTCCGCCAGAATTTCTCCGTCATATTCAATTCCATACTCTTCGGCAAGGCGATGGCCTCCCCAAAGATAATCCTTACAGCTCGGTTTTAATTTTAATATACTCATCTTTTCCTCCGAAATCCGGATATGCTCCGGAGTCCCGCATCTGTTGTGCCAAATACCTTTTTAGTTATTTTTCACTTATAAAATCCTTAAACCTCTGCTTTACTTTTCTGCATCAATTCCAGATTTTTTGCGATCAGCTCACATCTCTGTTTTACGCAGTCTGCAGAGCGGTGCGGATCCTCCGGTGTGTGGAAAAGATAATCCTCCAGCTTATCGATGGTAGTCGATACGACATGCATTCTCGTATCACAGGACGCATAATAAATATAGACATCCCCATTCTCTGCCGCCACCGCTCCATTTGTAAATACCACATTGGACACGTCGCCGACGCGCTCCGCACCAAGCGGAACAAGAAATACGCCGGAGGGCTTCGCGATCACCTTTGACGGATCCTGCAGGTCTGTGCCAAAGGCATACAGCACGTACCGAAGCCCTGCTGCCGTGTTTCGCACACCGTGAGCGATATGGATCCAGCACTTCTTCCCCCGGATGGGAACAGCTCCTGCTCCGTTTTTCGACTCCGTAAGTGTATGATAAATCCTTTCACTGATAATTTTCTCTTCCGCTATCACTGCGTGATGGATATCGTCACACAGTCCAAATCCAATACCCTCGCCGCTTCCGGTCTCAATAAAACCGTCCATCGGCCTTGTATAAAACGCATATTTTCCGTCTACAAACTCCGGGTGCAGCACCACATTTCTCTGCTGCGGAGAACGCAGCGTCTTAAGATTGTCAAGGCGCTCCCAGTTCTTCAAATCCTTCGTCCTCACAATGCCTGCTGCCGCAACCGCCGCAGACAGATCCGCATCCTGCGTGTCCTTGCTCTCTGAGCAGAACACGCCGTAGATCCAGCCGTCCTCATGTTTCGTCAGCCGCATATCATAAACATTCGTCTCCTCCGGGCACGTATCAGGAAGCACAACGGGATAATCCCAGAAATGAAATCCGTCCACACCGTTCTCACTCTCCGCTACGGCAAAGAAGGATTTCCGGTCATTGCCCTCTACCCGGGCTATAAGATAATATTTTCCATCCATCATGATCGCACCGGAGTTCATCACCGCATTGATGCCCAACCGTTCCATAAAATACGGATTCGTCTCTTTGTTCAGGTCATACCTCCAGTGTACCGGCGCAAACTCCCTGGTCAGCACCGGATATTCATACCTGTCATAAATTCCATTATAAAAACCGGTCTTTTTGTTCTTTCTCGCAACCAGCGCATCTACCTTCGCCTTTTCCACATAATACTGTTCGTGCAGCATATTCCATCCTCCCGTTTCCTTCATTCTTCATATTCAGCGACGCAGCCTTTTTATTACTTCCATGCACATTCGTCCGTTATGATACGGACACTTCCACGGCTCCACGATCGCCTTTTTCTCCGGATCATGGTTTTCATCCACACACCAGTACCACTCGGAGCCCTCCCGCGGGTCAACGATATAGTTACAAATATAATTCCAGATATCCTTTGCTGCCTTCAGATATTCGCTTTTCGTGGGCTGCTTCTGATAGCCGTTCAGAAATCCGACTACGGCCTCCGCCTGCACCCACCACACACGTGTCGTATCGTTCACTCCATTTTCCGCCTCATTCATCAGGGAATGGTCACAGTATGCGCGGTCATAAATATGCTTCGTTATCTCTGTTGTGACCGGTGAAAGGCGAGCCGTATATTCCCCGTCTCCCAGCACCTCAAGCCCTCTGTCTATCAGCCAGGCCGTTTCTATATCGTGGCCATAGGAATACAGGTCGATGAGGCTGTTCCATGTCCGGTCAAAAAAGACTTTCTGCCTGCCGAGCACCGGATCGTACACCTTCCCGGCAAAAATATCCAGCATAAAACGCAGTCTTTTTGCGGTCTGCTTATCCCCTGTCACCCGGTATAGCTCCGTGTACGCTTCAAAGACATGCAGCAGCGTATTCATCGTTTTTTCCGCGAGCACCCCGTTTTCCGAAAGCTTCTCGTTGCTTTCCGGCTCAAACGTCCGGCTGAAGGCTTCCAGATAACCATACTCGTCCGTACATTTCTCTTCAATGAGGCGCTGCAGCTTTAAGGCCAGCCCCAGCGCCTCTTCATTGCCGGTCGCATCGTAATAAGAGGACAGCGCATAGATGGCAAACGCCTGATTGTATGTATGCTTCGTATCATCCTTCGGCTTTCCGTCATACGTCACAGACCAGTATACGCCTCCGTACTCCTGATCCAGACAGCAGTCCCGCAGGAACATCCAGGCATGGTCTGCATTGCACCTCAGCCTTTTTACAAAATCTTCTTCTCCATTTACAGCGCCATCTTCCCTGTACAGAAGATACGCATTCGAAAAAAACCAGAGGATCCTGCTGTTTAAAATGCATCCCTTTTCATACTCCCGGCAAACCTTCAGGTCGTATCCCATATACCCGTAAAATCCGCCGTTTTCCGTATCCTTCAGCTTCTCCCAGAACGGGATCAGCCTCTCCCTCAGATGGCTGTCTATCTCTCTTACAAATGCTTCCATATCCGCTCCTGCCTTTTACTGTCTCATACTTTCCTGGTTCCCTTTTTCTATCTTCTGCCGATCTCCGTGTCAGCTTCCCGGACAACGCTGTTTTCTTTGATATATGATACGATCTCCTCCACCGTTGTGAAGGCCAGCCCCACATACGTATCGGCTGCTCCATAATAGATCGCAATTTTTCCACTTTCGGAATCATGGATCGTCGCGCACGGGAAAACCACGTTCGGCACAAAGCCCCGCTCCTCATACCACTCCTCCGGAGTCAGAAGGAAATTCTGGCAGCGGTATTTCACGACAGAAGGATTGTCAATGTCAAGGATCGCGCCGCCAATGCTGTATACATAGCCGTTGCAGGTGCCGGTCACGCCGTGGTAAAACAGAAGCCAGCCCTCCGTCGTCTCGATCGGCGCCGCGCCGCCTCCCACCTTCAGGGATTCCCACCATTCGCTGCACTTGCCCATCACATGTCTGTGTTTCCCCCAGTAGACGAGGTCTGGACTCTCAGATAAAAAGATATCGCCAAACGGCGTATGGCCGCTATCGCTGGGCCTTGAGAGCATCATGAAATTTCCGTTTATCTTTCTCGGGAAAAGAACGGCATTCCGGTTAAACGGAAGGAAGGGATTTTCCACTCTCACAAAGCTCCTGAAATCCGTCGTCTTTGCCATTCCGATAGCTGCCCCGTAAAAATCCTGGCACCAGATGATATAATACGTATCCTCTACTTTTACAAGCCGGGGATCATACGCATAGACCGGCATAAACGGTTCGCCGTTTTCATCTGTAAACCGGATCTTTTCACTGTCAAACTCCCAGGAGATACCGTCTTTGCTTCTTCCAAGGTAGATATACGGAATGCCGTTCGTCTGCTCTCCCCGAAACACACCGATAAATGCTCCCTCGTACGGTATTACAGCACTGTTAAAAATCCTTGCCACTTCTTTTACAGGATTCCGCCCAATCACCGGATTCTCACTGTATCGCCAGATCGGAGCTCCGTGTACTTTTTCCGGTCTGTCCTGCCACGGCACATTCGGTACTGCCGGCCCTAATATTTTTACATTGCTCATACGTTTTCTCCTTCAATATATGTCAGCCCTTAACAGCTCCCGCTGCCATACCGCCGTATACCTGCTTCTGGAAAATAAGGAACAGGATGAAAATCGGGATAATCGTGATCAGCACACCCGCGCAGATATAGTTGTACTGGTTGCCGTAAGGTCCTGTAAATTTGTAAAGTGCAGTGGAAATCGTCTTCAGCTCTTCTTTCTGAAGATACAGGTTTGCCATGTAGTATTCGTTGTAAACGCCAACACCCTTCAGTACCAGAGAGGTCACGATCGCCGGTTTTAAAAGCGGGAACAGGATCTTGAAAAATACACCGAAATACGTACATCCGTCCACGATCGCTGACTCATCCAACGACACCGGCAGATTCTCAAAGAACTGCAGGAAGATATAGATCGATATAATATCCGTACCCATCAGTACGATCATGTAACCGTACAGATGATTGATAAGTCCCAGCGAATACATGATCTGATATACCGTAACCTGCGTAGCGATTCCGGGAATCAGAGCCGCGAACATGAACAGGTTCTGGATCAGGCCGTTTCCCCTGAATTTAAAACGGTTCAGCACGTATGCCAGCATCGCTCCGATAAATATGGAAGCCGTAAGGACTACGACAAGTACCAGAGCGGTATTGAGAAAGCCTCTCAGCATATTCGCTACCTGAAACGCCTCCTTAAAGTTGTCAAAATTCAGAAAGCTTTCCGGCAGATCCAATACGGATGTATTGCTGTCTCTTATACACATCTGACGCTGCCGA
>CAMTFT010000203.1 GCA_947071365.1 uncultured bacterium
GATGTAGCTCCGTCTCGTGGGCTCGGAGATGTGTATAAGAGACAGGTCTATGACGAGCTCCCGTATGGGCGGGCTTTCCCGGTATCCTCCCGGGACGAAGCGGATCTTCTGATCTTCCCGGACTGCCCGGATGCCACCCGGCAGGCTGATCTCCCGGCCGCAGCCCATCCGCGCCAGCTTCATCAGCGATTCTATGTGGACTGCTCCCACATCCCGAAGCCCGCCGCACATGGAAAGCGCCTTCCGCATCAGCTCCTGCTGGATCAGCTCGTCCTCCTCCAGAAAAGGCGGTAGCAAAATACAGACGGAACACGTATCTGTCTGGCTCTCCTTCAATTCACCGGCCTCCTGACAATGCGCTCCGCCAGAGGCCGGGTCACCGGAAATACATCTTTGTGCCGCCTGCCCGGCAACTCGTTCCAGATACGACTGCACCTGCCGGAGCCTTTTTGCCGCCTGGGAAATATGCTCCACTGCCTGATCATTCAGCTCCCGTTCCATCTGCGGCAGAATCGACAGGCGGATCTTGTTTCTCGTATATTCCAGTTCCAGATTCGTCCGATCCACCCGCCATGAAAGGCCGGCCTGCGTCAGAATCTCTTCTATTTCTTTTCTCTGTGTAAACAACAGCGGCCTGATGATATCATCCCGGACGGGGCAGATACCCCCCAGTCCCTTCAGCCCGCTTCCCCGGACGAGATGGTGCAGCACCGTCTCCGCCTGGTCATTTTCGTTGTGGGCCACCGCGATCTTCTGTGCGCCGCATTCTCTTTTGATCTCCCGGAAGATCCGATACCGCTCCATACGGCCCGCTTCCTCCGTGGAAAGCCCCTGCTCTTTTACGATCCCTTTTACGTCGGCGTGTACCAGACGGAAGGGGACTCCCAGTCGCCTGCAAAGCTGCTGTGTGAACCTCGCATCCTCCAGACTCTCCTCGCCCCTCAGCCCGTGCTCCACATGAACCGCCGTAAGCTCAAAGGGTGTCCTTTTGCGGTACTCGCAGAGTACGTACAGAAGACATACAGAATCCGCGCCCCCGGAAACCCCTGCAATCACATGCATGCCGGGTTCTATCATATGATACGCTTCTATCACCTCAAAGATCCTGTGCATTCCGTACTCCTCCTCTATCCCATTGTTATTCTTCCCGGATAATTTCCCTTAATGTCTCTTTACTTCTCCCGGATTTTTCGCACCACGCAGGATAAACGCTGTTTCCTGTGCCTGTTATCTCCTACTTCTCCCATATATTTCCCACGAGGATCGTCATATCATCCCGCGCCTGCAGCTTCTGCATCAGGTACACCTTCTCCATCAGCCTCCGGGCATACTCCTTTGCATTTCGCGTGGCAGTCCTGCCGATCAGCTCCACCATGAGCTGTTCCCGGTTCTCCTCCGGCAGCGCCTCCAGCACCCCGTCCGTCATCATGATGATCGTACTGCCGGACCCAAGCTGGCGGTGCATGCTCTCATAATCCGACTGCTGCATAACGCCCGCCGGAAAAGCATTCGCCCCGATCACTTCTATCTCATTTTCCCGGCGGATAAAGGTGGATACCGCCCCGGATTTGATTATATCACACTTTGCGCTGTATAAATCAACCATACAAAGATCGATCGTGGAAAACATCTGCTGGCGGTTCTGAAGCAGCATACAGGAATTGATCATCCGCACTGCTGTCTCCTGCGGAAAGCCCGCATCCAGAAACTGTTCCAGCAGCTCGATCACCTTCTCGCTCTCCTGGCACGCCTCCGCCCCGGAGCCCATGCCGTCCGCCAGACTCATGACCACCTTTCCCGTATCCTTCTGGAGAAAGGCGTAATTGTCCCCGGAAACCATTTCTCCCGCCTTCGTGATCCTGGAAATTCCACAGAAAATCTGGAATTTCGTATCCGGCACGAAATGAAAGCTGGCCGGCTCTGCGCAGACTGCCGCCTGACAGTTCCAGGCCGGACGCATTTTCTGTCCGCAGCATTCCGAGAGCACCTCACTGATCGTCTTTGACGAGACGCAGGCCCTCTTGCCCGCCCGCAGTGACAGATAGATCTCCGTGCGTTCCTCCTCGCACAGAAATACCCTGATATTTTCCAGCTCAATATTCAAAAAACGCAGCTCCCGCTTCAGTTTTTTCCAGATCCGCTGCTCCTGCTCCGGCGCACATGCAAATCCCGCCGCAGTGTGCCGCAGCAGCTCCGCCGTCTGAAAGATCTGCTCCCCGGCGGCCATGCGCTGTTCCATCATTCTGTTATTCCACATCAGATTGATCCTGGCCTGTCCATATTCCTCCCGCAGCACCTGTGCCAGTGTTTCCGGATAACTGCACTGACGGCGCAGCAGCTCTTCCGTCTCCGGCGCTACATCTCCGTCATACTCCAGCTCCGTGACCATTTCATACAGCATCCTGCAGCTTAGAAAATAATGGTTTCCCCAGCATTGCTGCGCCAGATCACAATCCGCGCACACTCTGTCCCGCACACTCCCAAAAAGCATTTCCAGATCCGCATCACCCAGCCGTTCCTTCTGGCACGGCATTTTCTGAAACAGCTTCGACAGCCCGTAAAACGCATCCGCGTACCGCTCAAGCTGCTCCTTCTCGGGAATCGGATACATCCCCGTGTTCGTGCTCTGGCGCGCTGCTTCTCTCCCCCCGAAGATGCGCAGCCTGCTTCCACACCAGTCTCCGGCATGCAGTACAGATGCCAATAATTCTCCCATATCAAATCCTCCCCATGATCCTTCGAAATACGCCGTGACGTGTCAGAACACCCAAATCCGGCGGCCCTGATCTGCCGCCTGGCACGGCTCATCCTTCAATATACATCATTGGAAGTGCGATATCTGTCAAAAGGAAGCATCATTCCGGAAATTTATGATCCGAACATCAAATTTACCGAATCTGCCCGTTAAATTTAAAAAGTAAAAGGATACTGCTCTGCAATATCCTCAACCTTCTGCCTTAAATAAAATTTCATCCTCATACACAAGTCCCAGCTTGTCTCGGGCGATCTTCTCTATATATTCTGTGGAGTTCACGTAATCCTTCAGATTCTCGATCTCCTCAGCCCGCATTTCCTCATCCTTTATCTGCTGCTCCAGCTCTGACTTCTGCGCCGCATACTGCTCATTCTGAGTGCTGAGCTTCTGACTCTGCGCAAGCAGGCCTATCAGCAGAACCATTACGACTGCCGCAATCGCAACCATTCCCCTGCGGTTACTCTTGCTCGGCCGTCTTCTTCTTTTTGCCATGGCAACGTCCCCTTATTCTTTTCTTGGCTACATTGTAACCTCTTTTTCTCACAAATTCAATTATTTTCTTCAGTACAGAACAAAATTTTTGGACGGGCTTCGCCAGAACACGAAAAACCATCAGAAAAATTTTTCCCCCGCCCCGCAGCAGCCCGGATAACACGCGAACCACCACAGAACTGAGCGTATAATGGTACAGAACGGCTCCTATTGCCATTCCCGCCGCCACGTATCCGCGGATCACTCCGTCCGTCCGGAAAAACGCAAGACAGAAGGTCAAAAAGCCTGCCGACAGCCAGAACAGAAAATCCTCCACAGAAACGGCTGCCATGCTGTGCCGGAACGCCCTCCGCAGAGAACGAAGCACATCATAACCAAAGGTCAAACCTGCCCCGTGGAGCACCGACAGAAGAAACACCACCGTTTCCTGGTGGATGACATCGCTCATCATCGGAACATCCTCTTTATCAGGCTGCCCTTTCGCGCCGGGCTGTGGCCCGAATACACGATGCTGTCTATTTCTCCGTCCATCTCGACCTCCCCCTGTTCCAGGGTCAGCCGTCCCACATGCATGTTTTTCCCTTTTACCGTAAGAGTCCCCAGCTCCGTCTCCAGAACGACACAGTTCTCATCAAAGGAGATCACATCCGTCACACCGGTCACACTGCCCTGCTTCCTGTCCTTCCACGTTACACTGTGGGGCCTCACAACATTTCTTTTTTCTTCCATGCCACACTCCGCAGCTCAGCCATTACTCCATTGTATGAGCCGGTGCGGCGGGATATGCTATTCCCATACGGGATCTTGCAGTCAAAAAATGTCTGGCAGATTGCTGCGCACTTTCATGAGGCTACCGGTTTACGCCGCCTGCGCACTTCGCGCTTTCACGATTCCGTTCTCTATAAATACCGGTACATCTCCGCCGCTGCTTCCTTCCGGACGGTCTCCTGCACGGAAAGCACCTCCACCTTCACAGCCTTGCTGCCGAACTGGATCTCGATCTGGTCGCCCTCCTTCACCGCGACAGACGCTTTGGCCGGCTTACCATTCACCAGAACTCTGCCCGCGTCACACGCCTCGTTCGCCACGGTACGGCGCTTAATCAATCTGGAAACCTTAAGATATTTGTCAAGACGCATAAATTCCTCCTTATAACACACAACCCCAGAACTTCACGCTGGAAATTCCGGGGTCTTTATCTTCATCCCTGTAATCAGATCTGACCTTGCCTAATTAGTTGAGCTGGTCTTTCAGAGCTTTTCCTGCCTTGAATTTCGGAGACTTGGAAGCCTTGATCTGCATTGCTTCGCCTGTCAGCGGATTTCTTCCTTCTCTGGCTGCGCGCTCGGATACTTCAAATGTACCAAAGCCTACAAGCTGTACCTTGTCGCCATTCTTGAGCTGCTCAGCAACTACATCTGTGAAAGCCTTCAGCGCCTTCTCTGCGTCCTTCTTAGATAATTCTGTTTTCTCTGCAATAGCAGCAATTAACTCTGTTTTATTCATAGTA
>CAMTFT010000204.1 GCA_947071365.1 uncultured bacterium
CTACACATTTATATGGAAAATATTACACACTACACACGAAGAGGAGAAAGATTATGGAAATTTATCATGGCAGACCGGAGGATGCTACGGGGAGGCTTCCGAAGGAAATGGCAGTGTATGATCTGCTGGATGAGCTGGAAATTCAGTACGACCGTGCAGACCACCAGCCGATGATGTCGATTGCGCAGTGCGACGAGGTGGATGCATCTCTTGGGATCGAGATATGTAAAAATCTTTTTCTCTGCAATCAGCAGAAGACGAAATTTTATCTGCTGATGATGCCGGGAAAGAAAAAGTTTGTGACGAAGGAAGTGTGCAAACTGATTCCGTCACCTAGACTTTCCTTTGCAAATGAGAAGTTTATGGAGGAATATCTGGATATCACTCCGGGTTCCGTCAGCGTTATGGGGTTGATGAACGATACGGACAATCACGTAAAGCTGCTGATCGACCGGGAGGTGGCGGAGGCAGAGTATTTTGCGTGCCATCCGTGCATCAATACGTCAAGCCTGAAAATGTATACGAAGGATATGCTGGAAAAATTTCTTCCACGTGTGCATCATGACTATCAGGTGCTTGATATACCAGAGCCGCAGGACTAAGCCGCAGCGGCATGGATTCAGAATATCTCAGAGTGGATGCCCCTACAGGTCCTTCTCTGAGATATTCTGAATCCATGCTGCCGCTGATAAAATGTCATGGTGTTACAGGAAAACAAAAAGGTGGTAAGAGGATATGTGGAAGCTTTTAAAGTATATGAAAAATTACAAAAAGGAGTCGGTCTGTGCCCCGCTGTTCAAACTGCTGGAGGCGCTGTTTGAGCTGTTTGTACCGCTTGTCATGGCGCGGATCATTGATGTGGGAATCAAAAACCACGATACGGGTTATATTGTTCGGATGTGCCTGCTGATGGCGTCACTTGGACTGATCGGACTTGTCTGTTCCATTACGGCGCAGTATTTTTCCGCAAAGGCTGCGGTAGGTTTTGCGTCGAGGCTGCGGCATGAGCTGTTTGCGCACATTCAAAGTCTTTCTTTTTCTGAAATGGATACGATCGGTGCGTCAACGCTGATCACGCGTATGACGAGTGATATCAATCAGGTTCAGTCAGGGGTAAACCTTTTCCTGCGCCTGTTCATGCGCTCGCCCTTTATCGTGTTCGGCGCCATGGTCATGGCATTTACGATCGATGCAAAGGCGGCGATGGTTTTTGTTGTGGTCATTCCCGTTCTGTGCGTGATCGTGTTCGGTATTATGCTGCTCAGTATTCCGATTTACCGCCGTGTGCAGGAACGTCTCGACAAGGTAGTGGGTGTGACTCGAGAAAATCTGCAGGGTGTTCGGGTGATCCGGGCATTTTGCCGGGAGCCGGAGGAAATAGAAGCCTTTGAAAGCGGCAATGCTGCTCTGGTAAAGATCCAGCTCCTGTCAGGAAAAATCTCAGCGCTAATGAATCCGCTGACATATGTTGTGATCAACGGGGCGCTGCTGGTACTGCTGTACGTCGGGGCGGGGCGTGTCGATGAAGGGATACTGATGCAGGGAAGCGTTGTGGCCCTTGTGAATTACATGTCACAGATCCTCGTGGAGCTGGTAAAACTGGCAAATCTGATCATCACTGTGACGAAGGCGATCGCCTGTGGAAACAGGATCCAGTCTGTCATGGAAACACAGTCCAGTATGGAGGACGGAACGTACAGGGAAGCTTCAGCAGTGCAGAATGGCGGGAGTGTACGGGAAGACCCCTGGGATGACGCAGGCAGGCCGGATGATGGTCGTGTATCGAGTGAAACACGTAAGCAGGCAGCGGAAGGTATGCGGGAGAATATAGGTGCGCCGGATGCGGTACGTTTCGAAAACGTCCAGTTCCGGTATCAGGGCGCGGGCGCAGACTCCCTTTCCAATATCAGCTTTTTCGCAAAACGCGGAGAGACGATTGGAATTATTGGCGGCACCGGCTCGGGCAAGACATCTCTGGTCAGCCTGATTCCGCGGTTCTACGATGTGCGAGAAGGCAGTGTGAAGGTAAACGGGATCGATGTGCGGGAGTATCCGCTGGAGAAGATCAGAAGCATGGTCGGCATTGTCATGCAGAAGGCAGTTCTGTTTCAGGGAACGATCCGGGAAAATCTTCTCTGGGGAAATGAAAATGCTTCGGAAGAAGAACTGGAGGAAGCTATCCGCACTGCGCAGGCAGAGGACATTGTGTTTGGTGCAAAAGGCGGTTTGGATACGGCAGTAGAGCAGGAGGGCCGCAATTTCTCCGGAGGGCAGAAGCAGAGACTCACGATTGCCCGGGCATTAGTGCGGAAACCGGAGATATTGATTCTGGATGACAGTTCTTCGGCGCTGGATTTTGCGACGGATGCAAAGCTGCGTCAGGCGATAGCCGGACTTTCAGGAGATATGACGGTATTTATTGTATCCCAGCGAACATCTTCGATTCAGAATGCGGATAAGATCATTGTACTGGATGACGGAGAAATGGTGGGAATCGGCACTCATGAAGAGCTTCTGGAAAGCTGTGAGGTATATCAGGAAACGTATTATTCCCAGTTCCCGAAGGAAGAGGATGGGGAGATGGCGGGAGGAAAAGCTCCTGGGAAGACGTATTATTCACATTTTTCCGGAAAGGAGGTGCAGAGATAATGCAGAAGGCACAGAAACAGAGCGGGATGAAAAATGGACAGGCGCAGAATGTGACGGAAAAGAGCGGACAAAATACGCAGCGGAAGCAGAAAGCGGCGGGAAAGAGTAGTCAGGATGCCCGTCAGGGGCAAAGTGCAGATCGAAAGGGTGGACAGAAGGGGACGGTAGCGCAGGTATTGAATTACATTCGTCCACACCTGGGGCTTGTATTGCTTTCGCTTTTGATGGCTGTCATTTCCGTGGCGCTGACTCTTTATATACCGGTGCTGACGGGACAGGTGATCGATCACATTCTCGGACCGGGCAAGGTGAATTTTGCGGAAATTTTCCGTATTATGAAATGGATGCTGACCGCGATACTGATAACCGCTGTTGCCCAGTGGCTTATGAATGTGGCAAATAACAGAATCGTATATTTTGTCTCTTCCGAGGTGAGGGAGCAGGCGTTTAAAAAGATTGAAGTGCTTCCGCTGAATTATCTTGATACGCATTCCTCCGGTGAGCTGGTCAGCCGCGTGATCGCTGATGTAGACCAGTTTTCCGACGGACTTCTGATGGGCTTTACACAGTTGTTTACGGGAGTCGTGACGATTCTCGGTACACTGATCTTTATGCTGTCGGTGAATGTCGGTATTACGTTTGTGGTAGTGCTGCTGACGCCGGTATCTTTGCTGGTGGCGAAATTTATCGCCCAGAAGACGTATACCATGTTCCGGAAGCAGTCTGAGACAAGAGGCGAGCAGACGGCGCTGGTGGATGAGATGATTGGAAATCAGAAGGTCGTGCAGGCGTACGGGCAGGAGATAAGGGTACAGGAAAAATTCGATGAGATAAATGAACGGCTTCGAAAGTATTCATTGCGGGCTATTTTCTTTTCTTCGATCACGAATCCGGCGACCAGATTTGTGAACAGCCTTGTGTATACCGGGGTCGGACTGACGGGAGCGCTTTCGGCAGTCCGGGGAGTGATGACGGTGGGACAGCTTTCAGCGTTCTTATCTTATGCGAACCAGTATACGAAGCCGTTTAATGAGATTTCCGGTGTCGTAACAGAGCTGCAGAATGCTCTTGCGTGTGCCGGAAGAGTATTTGAACTGATCGATTCGCCACCCCAGGTACCGGACGCGTCTCCGGCAGAGACGTTGCCGGAAAAACCGGGAAATATAACGCTGGAGCATGTGAATTTCTCGTATGTGCCCGGAAAAGAGCTCATTCAGGATTTTAACCTGAATGTAAAGGCTGGTCAGAGGATCGCGATCGTCGGGCCCACAGGCTGCGGGAAGACTACGATGATCAATCTGCTGATGCGCTTCTATGATGTGGACAGCGGCGCAATTAAAATAGAAGGAATCAATATTCAGGATCTGAAGCGGAAGGATCTGAGAAGCTCCTATGGAATGGTGCTGCAGGATACGTGGCTGCGCAGCGGAACGATTCGTGACAATATTTCCATGGGCCGCCCGGATGCTTCCGAGGAGGAGATCATAGAAGCCGCCAAAAAGGCACATGCGCACAGCTTTATCAAGCGTCTGCCGCAGGGATACGATACCGTAATAGGAGAGAACGGCGGCAATCTGTCGCAGGGTCAGAAGCAGTTGCTATGTATCGCCAGAGTCATGCTGTGTCTGCCCCCGATGCTGATACTGGATGAGGCGACCTCATCCATCGATATTCGAACCGAAATCAGGATCCAGAAGGCATTCCAGACGATGATGGAAGGACGGACAAGCTTTATCGTGGCACATCGCCTTTCAACGATTCGAAATGCCGATGTGATACTCGTCATGAAAGATGGAAATATAATCGAGCAGGGAAACCATCAGACGCTGCTTGCGCAAAATGGATTCTATGCGGAGCTGTATAATTCGGGTCAGCATTGAGCCGTGCAAAAGAAAAAGATCAGTCGCAGGGAGGACCGTTAACGGTCCGGAAAGCGGCTGGTCTTTTTCTTTTATAGGGCGAAAGCCCGCGAGCGAGGAAAGCGGCAAAATGTAAAGAAATGTGCGGTTTAACCGCAGTAAAATGCCAGATAACCTCATTGTGAAATTA
>CAMTFT010000205.1 GCA_947071365.1 uncultured bacterium
GTAGCTCCGTCTCGTGGGCTCGGAGATGTGTATAAGAGACAGTTATTATACATATCAGCCGAGTGCTGTGGCCTCCAGGATCTATCTGTATCCTACCGTCGTCGGCTGCTTTTTTTACGAGCCCGGCTACAGCCTGCACCGCAATAATTTTGACAGTTTCCTTCTGATGCACATCGTTTCCGGACGATGCGTACTGAATTATGAAGGATGTACCACTACTGCTTCCAGAGATCAGTTCGTTCTTCTGGACTGTTATCAGCCCCACGGATACGAATATCCGGAAGCATCAGAGGTATCCTGGCTCCACTTTGACGGTCCGCTTGCCCGCAGCTACTATGAACTTGTCACCGCCAGCCACGGAAATGTACTCTCCCCGGAAAATCCCTATCCCATCGTCCATGCCATGACAAAGATCCTTGAGCTTTTCCGGAATTCCGCCCCTATCAGAGAATCCGTCGTGTCCGGATACATCACACAGATACTCACGGAACTGCTCAATATCCGTCTGGAAACGAGCAGCAGTCTTTCCCGTTCGCAGATCGTTGAAAATTCGCTTGCCTTTATCAACGAACATTTCAGCGAGCCGCTCTCTCTGGAAAGCATCGCAAAAAACGCGAATTTAAGCCCTTACTATTTCACCAGGCTTTTCACGGCCGAGACGGGCTTCACTCCCCACCAGTATCTGATCGCCACACGCATCAATACGGCCAAATTCCTGCTTCAGACTCCGGATATGCCGGTCAAGGAAATTGCTTTTGCCTCCGGTTTTAACAGTGAAAGCAGCTTCTGCTCCACCTTCAAAAAATGGGAAAAAACCACTCCCAGTGAATACAGGGCCAGAATTGTGGCAAGCTGACGGTATAAAACAGGGCCGCTGTCTGTGCAGCGGCCCATTTTCGCGGATTCTCCCGCACTATAATCCATATTGATTATTCAGCGTAGCTTCCCATCTCTTCTTTGTAGTTTTCCGGAGTAACTACTACAGCGTCTACTGCTGTTTCCATAGCCGGCTCTTCTCCGTTAATGATGCTCATAAGGACTTCTACAGAACCTGCACCTACCTGCTCTGCTGAGAAGTATGCAGATGCCTTCACGCATGTTCCCTCAGCGCCCTTATTGTTCCACTCATCTTTTGCCATGTAAGCGCCAAGACCTACTACACACGCGTCTGCGTCCAGACCTGCACTCTCAAGAGCACGTGCTGCACCGATACATCCCTCTTCATTTGCACCTGTTACGAGCCATGTCGTGATCTGCGGATTTGCTGTGATAACTGCTGCCGCTGCGGTATTACCCTTGTCTGTTGTTCCATCGTAATCTGCGTAGAAAATGTTGTCCTCACTGAAATCCGGGCAAAGCTCTGTAAACTTGTCAAATTCGCCCTCTGCACGCGGTACGCAGCTTGATACGGTGTCCATCGTCATGAGCAGCAGACCAACTTCTTCTTTTCCTACGAGTTCATTTTCTATTGCATAATTTGCCAGCCATTCGCCGTTCGCTTCACCGATTACGTATGCGTTGATACCTACCCACGGAACCAGCTTGTTTCCTTCTGTATCCTGCAGCGCATCATCTGCTGCCACGATCGGAATACCTGCTTCTGTCGCCTTGTCCACTGCTGCCTGAGACATGGTCTGATCCGGAATACACGTAACGATACCGCTTGCCTTGTTTGCGATCGCATTATCGATTGCTTTCAGGTACTCTTCCGGGTTCATCTTCGCATCTACAAAAATGAATTCTCCGCCTTCTGCTTCAACTGCTGCCTGAGCTGCTGCGCCCTCATCAATGAACCATGTCTGGTCACCGGCCTTGTAAATACCGTAAACCACCAGCTTGTCCTCTTCTGCGCTTGCTGTCATGCATCCTGCTACCAGGCTTCCCACTGTTGCCGCACACAATACTGCACTCATCATTTTCTTCTTCATTACACATTTCCTCCTTGAAATTTGGTTTTAATAAATATACAAACACACCGATGTGTGAATGATTCTGTTATTATTTGATATTTCTCATGCTTGCTGCCAGAAGCTCCTTCTCACGTCTCTCCTTACGGATATAATCAGACGTAAGTGCAAACAGGAGCAGCGCTCCACGGGCTACATACTGCCAGAATGTCGGCACATTGACCATGATAAGGCCGGTATTGAATGCCTGAATCAGAATGACACCGAGAACCGTACCGAACATGCTTCCGACACCGCCGGCAAAGGACACGCCGCCGAGAATAACGGCTGTGATCGCATCGAACTCCAGGTTGACATTCGCTGCCGGCTGTCCCGAATTCATACGTGCAGCGAATACGATACCGCCAAGAGATGTCAGCACACCGATCAGTATAAAGCATATCGTGATGATCCTCTGCGGATTCAGTCCGGCCAGTCTTGCCGCCTCAGTGCTGCCGCCGATCGCATACACGCTGCGTCCGAATTTTGTTTTTGCGAGAATGAAGCCGAATACTACAAAGGATATGATCATCATCCATACCGCGATATGTATTCCGAAAATCCGAAGTTTTCCAAGTGCGATAAATGTCTGGTCACTGATAGCAATCGGCTTTCCATCACAGATAATATAGGCAAATCCACGAACCACTGACTGGGTTACAAGCGTCGCGATAAAAGCTTCCAGTTTGATCTTATTCACCATCCAGGAATTGAACAGTCCCACGACCACTCCTGCTGCCAGTGTAATAATGATTGCCAGAGCAAACGGTACGCCCTTTGCCAACAGCAGCGCTGCAAATGTCCCGGCAAATGCTGCCAGAGAACCCGGCGACAGATCGTTCTGCCCCGCGATGATCAAATACGTATGGCCAACTGCAACCATTCCGACCAGCGATGCAGCCACAAGAAGATTCATCATATTCTGCCATGTCATGAAGTTCTTGTTCAGGCATGTGAACAGTACAAATACTGCGATATTTGCCAGGATCAGAATCAGCTTGTCGCCTCCGATCGCACTTAATATACTTTTCTTTTCCGTTTTATTCTCTATATTGCTCATTACTCTTCATCCCCCATCATTCCCAGACTTAACAGTTTATCTTCCGTCGCTTCCTCTCTCATGACCTCTCCGGAAATTCTCAGCGATCTCATAACGATAATACGGTCGGAGAGTCCGATCACTTCCGGCAGCTCTGATGATACCAGGATCACACCAAGGCCCTGCTTTGCAAACTCACAGATCATATTGTAAAATTCCGATTTTGCACCAACATCAATGCCCTTCGTCGGCTCATCCAGGATCAGTACCTTCGGATTGGTCGCGATCCAGCGCGCCACAATGCATTTCTGCTGGTTTCCGCCGGATAATTCCACGATCTTCTTATCTGGTGAAGGCGTCTTGATCTTGAAATCCCGGATGCCCTTTTCCGCTTCCTGCGCTTCTTTTCCCGAACTGATAACGCCAAATCCGTTGGAATTCTTATCCAGCATGGAGATATTGATATTTCCGGAAACACTCAGGTTGCTCAGGATTCCCTGCAGCTTCCGGTCCTCCGGAACGAGCACGATACCGTTGTCCACAGCCTCCTTCGGGGAACGGTTCACGATCTTCTTTCCCTCCAGATACACCTCTCCGGTCCGCATCTTATCAGCCCCGATGATGGCCCGCATAAGCTCGGTACGGCCTGCTCCCACCAGTCCTGAGAATCCCAGAACCTCGCCTTTGTGCAGTGTAAAGGACACTTCTTTTACGTAATCAGAGGATACATTCTTTACTTCCAGAAGCACATCGCCGATCTGTTTGTTCCGGTCAAGACTTTCAAAAATATCGCCAAGGTCGCGCCCTACCATCATCTTGATCAGTTGCTGCTCCGATACTTCCTTTGTTACCACCGTATCTACGTAACGTCCGTCCTTGAAAATTGCCACCTTATCCGCGATCTGCTGAATCTCTTTCATTCGATGAGAAACGTAAATGATAATTTTCCCCTGAGCCTTCAGCTTCGCAATAATTTCAAACAGGCTGTCGATCTCCGCATCACTTAAGCTGGCGGTAGGCTCATCAAAACAGATGACCTTCAGATTGTCACGGCTGTACGCCTTCATGATCTCCACCATCTGCTGATACGCAATACTCAGATCCTTTACCTTTGTGGTGGGAGAAATTGGAAGTCCGAAATCATCAATGATCTCTTTTGCCATTTTGTTTGCCTTCGCTGTGTCGATCACGCCGAACCGGCCCACCGGCATTCGCCCCAGATAAATATTCTCCGCCACGCTGAGCTCCAGCAGGATCTGCCGTTCCTGATAGATGACACTGATGCCCTCCTGAATCGCCTCATGCGGCGACCGGAAATGCTTCTGTACACCGTCCAGCAGATACTCGCCCTTTGTCGGCTGGTAATCTCCGTTCAGAACCTTCAGAAGAGTGGACTTGCCCGCCCCGTTCTCTCCAAGAAATGCCAGCACTTCTCCGCCAAATGCCTGAAAGCAGATATCATCCAGCGCTTTTACACCCGGGAAATATTTTGAGATATTCTTAAACTCAAGTACACTCCGCATTGATATTTCCTCCTTGCTTTATATGATTCATATTATAGTCTTCCGCCCTCCGCATGACATTACGGGAAATTGCTGAACCATATAAAAAAATTGCCTTTTTGTATATTTTGATTATTTTTTTTCGTAATTTGCAACTCCTTCTTGTTATTATAACGGGTTGCTGTCTCTTATACACATCTGACGCTGCC